>CAYRBD010000029.1:0-34405 GCA_964422465.1 uncultured Chitinophagaceae bacterium | reverse complement strand
ATTAAATGCAGGTCTTTTATAGGCTCTTCTACGATAAAACATCCAAATGGTATAAATCATGGTGACCAATATACCACCCCATATTCCTACAGAATTTGGAAGTTGAAACCCTTCGGGAGCCATCAGGATATAACTCACCACCACTACCGTCATAAACATCGACGGAACAAGAGCGACCCAATAATTTTTATGTTCCTTGAATAAGTAACTCGTAACAGTCCACAGCGTAACTGCCGCTATTGTCTGGTTGGCCCAGGCAAAATACCGCCATAAAATACTAAAATCCATCAATGTCAGCCCATATCCTATCGCAAACAACGGCAGGCTGATAAGCAGCCTTCTTACAAATTTACTCTGGTTCCATTTAAAAAAGTCTGCAATGATAATTCTCGCTCCCCGAAAAGCCGTATCTCCCGAGGTAATCGGTGCAACCACCACGCCTAGTCCGACCAATATGGCGCCAAACTTACCCAATAAACTGTTAGATACGGCATTGACCACATAGGCCGCATTCCCTTGTTCCGCTGCCATCACCCCATTTAATCCTTCCACGCTACCAAAAAAACACATGGCCACAGCAGCCCATATCATCGCCACTATTGCCTCGGCAATCATGGCGCCATAAAAAATACGCCGCCCCTGCTTCTCATTGGTGATACAGCGTGCCATCATGGGAGATTGTGTAGCATGAAAACCTGACACCGCTCCGCAGGCAATGGTAATAAACAGCATAGGAAACACCGGAAACTTGCCCGGATCGTGATGTTGATTATAAAAGCTCGAAAAAGTGAGTTCAGGCAATTCATATCCATTTATCAAAATAACGATAAAGACAAGCACGGCCATAATAATCAGGGAAAGCCCAAAAACCGGATAAAGCCGGCCAATAATTTTATCCACCGGCAGCAAGGTAGCCAGAATATAGTAAGCCAGAATAACAAAAACCCAAAATTGAATTGAAAAAATACTACCGCCTGTCATGTCTCCCAATATCTTGGCCGGACCGGCAATAAAAACAGCTCCGACCAATATCAGCACCACCACCGTAAAGACCATCATGAACTGCCGGGAACCTCCCCCCAAGTATTTACCAGAAATTTCCGCTATGCTCATGCCTTTGTTCCTGACGGACAACATACCCGAAAAATAGTCGTGTACACCGCCCCCTAATAATGATCCAAAAACGATCCATAGAAAAGCTACCGGTCCCCACATGGCGCCGGCAATGGCGCCAAATATGGGTCCCAATCCCGCAATATTGAGGAACTGGATCAGAAATATTTTCCACCCCGGAAGCGCTACATAATCTACTCCATCGCTCATCGTCTCTGCAGGAGTTTTTCTTCTGGCATCTGCCCCGAAAATATGCTCTACATAGTGGGAATATACATAGTAACCAATCAGTAATATTGCAAGGGAGATGAAAAAGGTGTACATATGATCCCTTTATTAAGTATAAGAAAATTGGACAGTCACTACTGCTTCTTTATCTGCCTTTACTCTTGCCCAATGAGCACTGTACCCATCAGGAAATTCGTATGTAATAGTTTTATTGGCTGGTACTTTAAATTCCTTATATAGGTGCCACCCATTATGATCAAAATCAATCTCCAATGAAATCGTTATATCTTTGTTGGCACTCAACTCTATTTTCTTTTTATCATAACCGGTCATTAGATAGGGTAGAGAGTATTCTTCAGCCTTTACTGATGCTTCTTTCCATGGACCGCCTTGCCCCACAGGTTGACCAAATTTCCAAATATCATCAACCGCACCAAACCATAATCCAGCAGCCGTCTTTTGCGCAGAAAAATGGTGTCCGTCATTTTTATTATCTTTTTTTGTGCCACTGATTACCATTAAACCCCTCCATGAACAAAAATCAATAATTTTCCGACGATGTGTAGCAATCGGTCGCATCTTTTTTAACTCATTCTCATAGGGCATTTCATAAAAGGTACCGTGGGCATTTAAAAGATAGCGTTCCGTTATTACCTCGCGTTTCCCTCTTGGCCATCCTATATGAAATGGGTCATCATATTGATCAGATGTCCTCGGCAACCGGTAGCTTCCCGTTTTATCTTTTACAATTACAGAGGCTTCATCTACTTCAAAGTCTTTTTCTATGCTACATACTTTTTCTACTTCTTCTGCCTTACTCTTTTCTGGTCTATTAAACCTGATTTGTTCATCTACTTCATAATAATCCCCTTGAGAATCACTTGTTCTTTTTTCTGAAATATCCAGATATTGTAAATTCCGATTCTCACCGGATGGTCGCAAAAGTCCACCATCAAAATCTGCATCTGCCACGGCTGCAATGCCCTTAAACAAATCGTTATATTCATTTTCACCATGACCACGAGAAAAATAATGAAAATACACCGTAGTCTTACAATCACTATCCGTCTTAGCTTTTATCCAATCTGCATCAAAGGCTTTAGGAAATATATAGTACGCATAGCCTTTGGCATCAACAACAATATTCTTATATAATTGCCATCTATTCTCTTTGTATATCTCCAATGTAAAGGTAACAGGCCTTTCGCATTGGTGTGAAAGGTGGATTGTTTTATGATTAAACCCTTTTATTAAATAAGGAACCGAACTCTCTCCAGCCTTTACCCAATCATCCTGCCATATACCGCCATAGCCATTACATGGCCCCCAGGAAGCAATCTCCTTTTGCGATCCAAACCATAAATTAGATTGTGACTGTCCCGGAAACTTATTTTTCATCATGCTCGTTTCATCCGTGCCTAAAACAATCTCGTTATTCCATTCACAGAAGTCGGTAATCATCACCAAATGATTACAAATCGGACTAATACCAGATATATTTTTCTTTGAAAAGCCCTTAGGAAAGTCATAAAGCATTCCGTGCATATCCATGAGCAACGCGTTCTTAGATATCTCACGGATTCGAGGCCACTCTGTATACCAACCACTCGTACTGTCATATGTATGGGTAGCCTTGGGCAAACGATATTCAGTCCAGGCTCCGTCATCCAATAACATGAGCATTACAGAGCGTTTATCCCATCCCAGGCTCCACGCTGGAGAATTGTCATCGGGCGATCCATATATTCCTCCCGGACCTGTTACTTCCGTAAACTGTCTCCGTCTTACTATACTCCATTTTGTACCATCCCATTCCGCCAATACTCCGACTTGTTCGTCATTTTGTGACAAGCCCCCAATCTGAAGTTCCCCTGGTTGAATCTTGAATGTAGCGCTTCTATCTTCACTATTATTCGTCAGTATTAATCGATCCTGTGCGGTATACCCACCTTTACCATGCCATCCCGGTATAGGTTTTTTGTAAAGCAATTTATGATCCAGAGTATGTACGTTAACTTCATATACTTTCCCTTCCATACCAATTAAATATACCTTATTAGCCGGATCTTCAAGATGTCTTGCTACAGCTGTCCAGCGACCAAATATCTTCTTGGGAGATAATGCCCGGACGTTCAGATCTTTATCAATAAAATATGGTCCAATGATTAATTGATCAGACTCTTTATGAATCATTCTGTCAGCCGGGGTTCCACCAACACTTTCTGGTGAAATCGACAAATTCAAATCCGAGTCTATAAAATATAACTTATCGTGACTTCCTTGAGGTGCATGTGGCGAGTATGTAATAAGCCATAATTTGCCTTGCCAGGGAACTACCGCACCAATTCCACATTCACCACCATTACGGTACGTACCATCCTTAGTATATTGATTAAAGACTGCCAAATGTGGGTAAACACCGCTGATTTTCAAAAATTTATTGTTATTATCAGAATTGTTCCCCCCGCTTTTAAAAAAGGACACAGCATTAAATGGTGGAATAATTACGCTCGCAATTGTTCCTTTTCCAACAGTCTTTATAAATTTCTTTCTATTCATTAGGGTAAAGTTTTAATTTGGTATTTTAATCAGACTAAATAAGCTATTTTATATTATAATGAAAAATAAGTCACTAAACATTTATTCCCAATTAATAATTTGGGTTCTGTTTGATATTCTCATTTATTTGAATGTCTTTCGACGGAATTGGCCATAAATATTGTCTATCTTTGTCAAAAGACCTATCGACAATTTTCTTTATTAGTCCTTTATTATACATATCAGAAAAATCAGGAATACCATCCTTATCGATCGGAGGTGTTTCAGGAAAGAACCATAAACCCTTATCAACGATTTTTTGCCTTAATTCGTCAGGATCAAGCATCCCATAAATTGGGCGATTTAAAACCTTATCAGCTATTTTCCAACGAATAAGATCAGCATATCGTTTGCCTTCAAAAGCAAATTCCATTCTTCGCTCCATTCTGAGGATCTTCCGTAACTGATTCTGATCCGTAGTACTCACTGCAGGATACAAATTAGTATCATTTAGGGCTACTCCATAAGCTCTTGCCCTTACACGATTAATAGCATTTAAAACACTCTCATCTATATCATCTAGTTCAATTTTTGCCTCTGCATACATCAGTAATACATCTGCATACCTCAATATCATCTTAACAGGGTCAACTTTATATCCATTTTCCAACCATGTATTATCTATTCCTTTATTCCATAATAATCCATTAAATGAAGCAAATTGTTGATTTGATCTCGTATCCTGATTCTTCTGTTTTTTCCCGGTGCTTAAGTTTAAGACTTCTAAAGAATCTGGATGTGGTTGATAGATAAAACCTAAATGTGGAGTCCCAAACTTCACAATTGTTGCTGTACATCTTGGGTCCCGATTTTCAAATGGACGCTGTGGATTATACAGTGGAGATTCATCAATCGGAAGTCCATCAGAACATAAAAAAGAACAAAACAGTTCCCAAGTCGGGCTCCAAGCCCCCCATCCCCCATCATTCCTTGGTATTGCATCTTGAATACTTAATGTGTTATTAAATTCTACAGATCGGGGAAGAATAAATACGAACTCAGGTGACTTCTTTGTGCTTGTTAAAAATAACGAAGAGAAATCCGGTTCAAGATCATATATATCAAGATCAATACATGATTTTGCAGCATCTCTTGCTGTTTTAAAATCATTCTGGTATAAAGCAGTCCGGGCTTTCATTCCATAAGCCGCTCCTTTAGTTGCTCTTTGTAAGTTAGAACTACTATATTCCTCTGGCAAATACTCAGATGCGAAATCAAAATCCTTATAAATTTCTCTAAGAATAGAATCTTTATTTGTCCGTCCCAATTTGAAAGCACCTTCCAGATCTAAAGGCTCCTTATAATAAATAACATTACCAAAATAAAAAATCAATCTTGAATATTGACAAGCTCTGATAAATCTGGCCTCTGCCTTGTAACTATTCAGCCTTTCCTCTGGAATTTCATCCTTTAATTTATCCGCTTCGCTTAATATTAAATTACATCTCGTTATAGCTTTATAAGCATTTTTCCAATATTCATTTGAAACGCTCCATTCGCTAGTAATTTTTCCATTTGTAATAGGAGTCAACGCCTCTCGATACATCCAATCATCGGTCCAAGCATCATTTCCGCCATCACCATTTTTCTTTGTTAACGGCCAAAAGGGATCACGGTATAAGTCATTAATTGACATTTCTAATTCGTCCTCATCAGCAAACCAAGTCTCAGATGAACCTTCTGAAAGAGGATTTAAATCAAGTTTATGGCATGATGTAAATAAAAGAATTCCTAATATATATAAAGTTATATTTCTCATAATTAATTCTTTATGACATTAAAATTTAATTGATGCTCCAAAAACAACATTAGTTGTTATAGGATAATCCTCTATATTACCTTCAGGATCATATCCCTTAGGATATTTATCAAAGCTAAATAAGTCTGATATATTGACATATAGTCTTATCTTTTTGACCTTTATGTTATCCATAAATTGACTATGTATATTATATCCTATACCGATATTCTTTATTCTCATATAACGACCATTAAAAAGCCAAAAATCAGACATAACATAATTACTACCTGGATCCGAATAAGTAAGCCTAGGGTACTTTGCCTTCATATTTTGTTCTGGGGTATTATAATGACTATAGTAATTACCATCTAAAAGCGTTGTCATGTTCAACCAATTTTGTAAGAGAGGCTCAACCCATAACGGATCTACGCGAACATTCTGCCTACCAACTCCCTGAATCGTAATTCCCAAATCAAATTCTTTATAGTTAAGTTTTATAGTCCCTCCATAGGTGTACTTAGGAAGAGAACCTCCCAGCAAAACTCTGTCATACTCAGGAGAAATACGTCCATCTTTTTTGCCGGTGGATCCGGAAATATCAACATATTTAATATCTCCCATTTGCGTATTTTGACTAATAAGAGCTGAATTTTCCAAATCACTTTGATTTTGAAAAAGACCATCAGTTCGATATCCATACCACTCATTAAACTCACTTCCTTCAATCTTAATCTGGTCACCTAAGAACTCTGTACCTCCTAGATCCCCCATTTTTGATATAAAATTAGAAACATTAAAACTAATATTAAATTTTACCTGTCCAATATTATCGTTATAGTTTAAATTAATTTCCCAACCTCTGGTATACATATCCCCTGTATTTTGTTCCGGATTATCATAACCCATATAAGTCGGAATTTGAATGGGAAGTAACATGTCCTTAGTTTTCTTTTTGTAAATATCTCCTGTAAAATTCAGTCTTTCATTTAAAAAGCTAGCATCTATGCCAATGTTATAGCTCCTAGTCTTCTCCCAGGTTATGTCATTAATAGCATATTGTGTTTGAGCTGCACTTTGTTTAGATACAACATTCCCATCCTGTAGGAACAAAGCATCATTAAATGTCATAGTTGCTTGATATGGATAATTCCCTATTCGTTCATTACCCAATAATCCATATGAAAAACGCAACTTCAGAAATGGGAGAAAAGACAAATTTTGCATAAAACTTTCTTTAGAAATTACCCATCCTACTGATGCAGAAGGAAAGGTACCCCATCTTCTATTTCTTGCAAATCTAGAAGATCCATCTAATCTTACATTCGCTTGGAGTAGATATTTACCATTAAAACTATAGTCTACTCGACCAAAAAAGGAGCGTCTTGCATACTCATATGCAGCCCCGCTGTTGTCTCTCAACCCGAGAGGGCCAACATCTAAATATGGATACTCTGTCAATTCAAAATTATCTCTAGAAGCACTCAAATTTTCATGAAAAGAGTAATAATCTTCGTATCCGACTAACAAGTTAATAAAGTGGTTTCCTATATTTTTATTATAGTGACCTAATAATTGAGAAGTAATATTATAATTATCATCACGTGTTTCCCAAAGCGTTGTTGGTTGCTGTATATAACCTCCGAGAATAGAAGGATCATCTGACAAATACCATGGAATTTTTTTCCTAAAATTCTTTTGTTTGATTTTGTTAAACCTAGAGGCAAAAATAGCTTGGATTTTCAGGCCCTTTATAGGTGAAAAATCAATACCTGCTCTCGCACCCAAATGATTATTCCAATCTTTCTTGAATCCACCTTCTTTAATTTGGGCATAAATATTATCCCCCGTCTTACCTTCAGCATATCTTCCATCTTCCCAAGTTGCTGCGTACACAGGTGGAGAAAATCTCGCAATACGCATCAGATTCAAATTAGTGTAGGGTTGATCCGTTATTGCTCTCCTAAAGCTACCATCAATATAAGCCTTAAGATAGTTATTTATTGTAAAATCATTATTTGTTCGTACCGTTAACCGCTTATATGAATATTTTTCATAGAATGCTCCAATTTCATCATAGCTAAACGAGACCGTAGACTTTAATTTTTCGGTTCCTCCACTCAATCTCAGAAAATGACTCTGTCTGGGAGCGTATTTTTTAAAAATTAAATCACTCCAATTTGTATTTGGATATTTATCTGGATTATTTTCATTCAATTGAAAATAATTATCAATTATGTCTTTCCCATAAGTGGGATACTCATTTGATCCATTTCCCGCATCATTCCATCTTGTTTCATTAAGCATTTGCATATATCGGATCACATTTACGAACTTAGGGACTTCCGTAGGGGTTTCAAATCCATCTTCATAACTATATTCCAAATCAAATTCATCTGTTTTTGCTCGTTTAGTTGTTATAAGAATAACTCCTGCGGCAGCTTGTGAGCCATAAATAGATGCAGAGGCAGCATCTTTTAAAACCGAAATGTCTTCAACATCGTTAGGATTAATATCATCTATGTTATCAACCTTTACTCCATCAACTATGATTAATGGGTCACTATCACCGATCGTTGTTATTCCTCTTAAACGTATCGTTCCAGATGACCCAGGTCTATTATTATTTCTTGTAACCATAACGCCTGGCATGGACCCTTGAAGTGCTTGAGATAATTGTGTTGTTTTTCGTTCAACAATATCATCACCGGAAATACTAGCAACTGCTCCAGTTAAGTCTGCTTTCTTCTGCGTCCCATACCCCACCACTACCAGCTGATTCAACCCGGTTGCACTACTTGCTAAAGAAATATCCAAACTACTCTGCCCATCTACAGCAATACTTTTCGAACCATATCCCACATAACTCACTTCCAACACCGCCCCATCTGGCACGTCCAGGCTAAACCTCCCCTGAGCATCTGTAACTGTTCCGGTAGTCGTCCCCTTCACCTTTATCGTCACCCCCACCAGCGGTTCTCCCGTTGCAGAATCCTTCACTACTCCGCTAATTTCATTTTGGAGAGGAATTTCGGAGATCAGTTTTGGCAGGACAGGTTTTCGTTTGATAATAATTACTTTATTCTCAATCGTGTAGATAAGGGGTTTGCCTGAGAAGGCTTGATCCAGGATGTCCGGGACTCCGGCATTCTTCACATCCAGCGAAACCCGGCCGCTCCCCGCGATGGTTTTATTGGAGTAGAGAAAGTTATAACCGGACTGTTTACGGATGTCTCTAAAGACTTCCCGCAGGGTCATGTCCTTTTTTTGAATGGTAATTTTTTGTCCGAAGGCAGTAGCGCTCACCTGTAAGCAGCAGGCCAGCATGATGATACCCGTTAGTTGCATAGCCACCCATATTTTTGATAATCGGGAATTACTCCATTTCAAGTATGCTTGGTAAAGAAAGTTGAAATGCATATCTTTGTCTTTGATTTAAGTAAGATAAATAATGGTTTAAGCGATCGTTATTCCTTGCCCGCCGTAGCCTTGGCGAAGGCGGGTTTGCCCACCGTAGCTTTAGCGTAGGCGGGTTACTTATTTCCGCCGTCTCTATGCCCGTAGAGACGGTTTTTCTTTTTTTTATGGACTTCTTATTTTCATTTCTTTGATATTCTTTTATGGTGAAAGGATCACCCTTCCATCCTCCATGATCTTATAGTGTATCCTTCCTGTCTTTTGTAGCATGCCGACCACTTTCGATAGCGGCAAATCCATCGGAATAGAGCCGTTAAATTTGTCCGGAATGCTGCCTTCCACAGTAATGTCAACATTATACCATCGGGACAGTTTTTTAATCACCTGTTGTACACCATCCTCATCAAACCAGAACAAGCCATTCTTCCAGGCCACTTCTTCGGCAATATTGACGCCTTTCGTTAAGCTCATTTCACCTTCTTTTGTTATCCTGACCTGTTCTCCGGGACTTATAATAGCCGACCGACGGCTGCCCGCTTCCCTCCTCTTATTATCTGTTGCCACTTTTATTTTTCCCTCCACCAGGGTCACTTTCATGTTCGGATCATCTTCGTAAGCCATGACATCAAAACTGGTTCCCAAAACCTGAATGGCCACTTCGCCTTTCCGGACAAAAAAAGGTTTATTCTCATCTTTCGCTATCTCAAAAAAGGTTTCTCCTGTTACTTCCACTTCCCGCTTTCCTCCAGTGAAGGCCGTAGGGAATTTGATGGAAGAAGCTGAATTCAGCCATACTTTACTCCCGTCCGGCAACACGATTTCATATTTTCCTCCGCTCGGCGTTGTAATGGTATTGTAGCTGATTGCATCTTGCCTGTTAGTCTTAGAACCCGAACTTTCATCCCGGTTATACGCCAATAAGCCGTTGTTCAACTTAATCACCCGAGTGCCTCCCTGCGTGGACAGCAGCCCTTTATTGGTACTATCCAGGATAACCCGCTTCCCATTCCCCAAGGTCAATATAGCTTTGGTTTTGCCGGGTTGAATGTCCTGTATTTCCTCACTTTGGTTTTCAACCTGAACAGTCCTTGTCTGTTCTTCCGGCGATCTTCGTAAAAAGAAATAAGCCGTTCCTGAAACCAGGAACAATACCGCTGCCGCCGCTGCCCATCTGTAAAGAACTTTTCTCTCTGCCTTCTTCTTCAAGAGCCGCCGTTGCTCCCCGGAAAGTTGCTGCCCGGCAATCTTTTCCCGTATGGCCTGTAAACTTCTCCTTATTGATTCGGCATTTTGCACCTCGTCTTTTTCAAAAGAGACTTCCCGCTCATCAAAAGATTCGTACCACCTTTCCACCTTTTCCCGCTCTTCCTGACTTGCTTCTCCGGAAAGGTACTTATTGATCAACTCCGTCAACTGGTCTGCCGTCATATAGTTTTATTCAGCCGTTCGTTATAGAAATTGCATCAAAATGGATTTACCACCATCTCAGAAAAAATATTTTTTTAAATGATTTTAATTTACATAACTTAGCTCTAAAATTCACTTTATCATCACAAACTTTACACACTATACGGATCAGGAATTATTGCGATTGACACAACAACAGGATGAGCAGGCTTTTGCTGCTTTATATGAAAGGCATTACCTGCCGTTATGCAAAAAGGCTTTCCAGCGTATCCCCTCCAGGCCCCGGGTAGAAGAAATTGTGCAGGACGTATTCGTCAATCTCTGGTCAAAAGCAGCTTCACTGGATACAAACGGGAATATAAGAGCCTATCTTTATGCTACGCTGAGGAATAAAATATTGCATGAGTTACGTACAGAACACAACCGGTTGTTTTATTTACAAAAGTTTAAAAATCTTACCAAAAAATGTGAGGAGGAGGAGAGCCTTCAGCACCTCTATGCCCACGAAACCGAAGAACAAATCAACCAAATTATTACATCTCTCTCCCCGCAATGTCAAAAGGCATTCTCATTAAGCCGGTTTGAAAACCTTTCCTATAAGGAAATAGCAGAGCGTATGCAAGTTTCAGTGAATACAGTTGAAAAGCATATCGGCAAAGCCTTACATATATTACGAAATAAAATGAGTGAATACAGAGATGTTGGTTTTTTGTTCTTTGTGCTATTCACCTTCCAAATTTGTCTTTAAGGGACATTATCTCTTCTTATCAGGGAAAAAATTAAATATCGCATGATAACAATTCCCAGCACAAGCCCAGACAGAATAATCAGCAGCAGGGTTTGTATTGGCATATCATAACAGGCGCGCCCTGTCTCATTCACATTCGTTCCAAACCCAGGGACAAGATCGCTCATAAAAAGATAAATAAAAGTAAAGAGGATAAATAAAGCCGCCAGGATCAAAAGGAGTATCCCTGTATTTTTTCTATATTTCCATTCCTTCCCCTGCCGGCGTATTTTCGACAGGTAAATGATAAAAACAACAAGAAAACACAGCAGAAAAAAAGCACTGGTCCAGGCAGAAAGGTAATTGACTACCCGGTGTATCCGAAAGAATCGGACCCGGGATTCCATTCGTATTGATATAGGAATAGTGGTATATTTCACTAATATGGAAGACAGGCTTTGATTGAGAACGGAAGGGTCATTTTTGAGCAAAATAGTAGTATCCTTTTTCAAATTTTGATTAAGGACGGTTGACTGATAGCCTATTGGAAATTCTGTTTCGCACGGATGTTCAAATAAAAAACCAATTTCCCAAAGTAACGAATCGCCCGAAGAAGAAGCATATTTTTTAAAATATTGCCAGGTGGTTAGCAACGATTCTTCTTTGATCGAATCCATATAATGCATTTCTGCAGTTTTAATGCCCTTAAAATAATCTATCAACAGGGTATCGGAATGAAGGGTTAAAAACTTGTCCCCTATTCCGGTCCATAAATCACTGAATCCAATCGTCTTTTTCAGGGGGATCACCGCAACGCCTCCGAGCCCGTTTTGAAGTATAAAGTTGTAGATATCGTCAAAGGTTTTTGAATTATTATACCATATCTGCGCGGTCAACTGATGCCGGTCATTTTTTAGGTTCATAAAAGCCGAACCGGTAGTAGGATCATACAAAGAAAGGCCCGGATAGCCACTTGCTATTTCATCTTGAGACAGGCGTTCCACAAATTGTCCGCTGCCATTAGCGGGGTCTATCTTCCATTTTATACCATAATAGGGCAAGCCAACGATAAATTTTGATGGAGCTACATTCGAATTAAGATACCTGGATACAATGGCCCTGATCCCCTGGCCCCCATTTAAGGACGCAAGCGGACCTGCCCTGTTCCCCGGCTGAAAACTGCTAAAGTCAATCACAAAGAACACATTTTGTCCCTTCAGCTTATTGATGTCATAAACCGAATTTGTAATTTGTGAAGGGATAGTAACAATCAATTTGCAAGTGCTACAGTTAAATCTGACCGTATCGGAGAGCGTTTGAATAAAGGCATTAAAGGCTGCCCGGTATGAAAGCGGTAATGCAGTTCCAAAATCAACATTTATTCCATCGTAGCCCTGCCTTTGAATAATATCCGAAAAAGTGTTTATAAACGCCTGCTGTTGGTTCTTTTTATTGCTTAAAAAGGCTTCTACGTTTTGTGTATTCCCTCCTCTTATCGTCAATACAACATTGCAACCGGCTGCTTTTGCCTCCTCCAATCCATTCCTGGTCGCGGAGCTACCCAGATTGGTGAATCCCCCCGTCTCTCCATTCAGCATGTACCCATCATAGATTAACGTCCCCACGATACCGAGGTTATAGTCAAGATAGTTCCCTTCCATTTCGTAAGGATAGAAAGCAAGGATACCCTCCTTCCGTTTCAGCGTCACCCGCCAGTTCCGAACACTGTCAAGAAGTATATTGAAAGTATCTTCGGGTATCCTGGGGCGGCCGTAAAAATAGCGTATGCGTTTCAGCGTGGTGAGTTCGTTTTCTACATTTTCCTCCTTATGGATCTTTTGCTGCACCAGCGGTAAAACTTTGTCAAGCAGTGCGTAAAAAATACTATCGGTCGTTGTTGAATCCTGCGTGATGTTTGCGGCATATTCGATTAACAGGCTATCTGTTTTCTCCTTAGACTTTTTAATAATATCAATAATCGAAAGCAACGAATCAAATTTCTGATTTATCGTATCGGTTAGAAAATTGTTAAGCAGCCGGATATTTTGGGCATTCGCCATTACAGAATCTTCCAGGAAGGTCTGATCAATAATTGTCAAAACCCGTTCTCTTTCAGCAGCCCTCATGTTTTTCCGGAATTTTAAAAAATCACCGATCTTCTTTAACAATCCTGCTTTCTCCGGAAGTGTATCCACAACAAAAGTTGCGTATGAAACAAGTGAATCCGGAGGGCAACAGGCCCGGGATACCTCTTTTCCCGCTCCTTTAATAGAAAGGAAGCAAAGGATAAAACCAGCAAACAACGAAAAAGAAAAGAATCGTCTTTTCATTAGAATGAAGTTGGTGTAAGCCTATATACAGTTAATCGGAATGTTTATTTTGTCTGAATATCTCCACCCCGGTCCAGAGAAGCCAAAAGTCGTTCCTCGTTAAATTCCAGAATAAAATCATGCGAAACTCCCAAAATATCAGCAATCCGTACCAGGTATCCTATGGACAGGTCGCTCCCTTTTTTTTCCAACTTGCTGTACGCCGGAGTAGATATCCCAAGGCGCTTAGCCATGTATTTTTGCGGGTATCCTCTGATAAGGCGGATTTTTTGGATGTGGGAACCAATTTGTAAATCCATCGTATTTAGGCTTTAGGTTAATTTAAAAACAGGACATAGAAACCAAGCGTAAAAATAATTAATCCTTTTAAATTTACTAAATATTATACTGTTAAAAAATATAAAAGCGGCCTTTCTTTTAAAAACTTTTCAAAAAAACAACCAGACGGCGACTAAACAACACAAAATAACCGGAAGATCAGAGCGCTCAACTACCTTCGTATTTTCCAATCTGGTAATTTATTTTCCAATAAGTTTAATTCATTTCCATTTAGTTAAAATTATATCAATTGTATTAAAAAGTTAAACAGAAAAATCTTGGAATAACAGATTTGAACCAATAATTTTACCAGTGTTATTGATGGCAACCTAACAAGACATTTCAGATGATTTATGAAGCATTGTCCTGCATTACTTCAGATATTAACGAGTATTTTAGGAGTAAATTAAAAATCAACGAAGAAAAAGTTATTCTTTCTGGTATTGTAAACCAGGATGGCAGCCTCTCCGTACAGGATAAGAATAAACTATTGGCTACCCTCATCAATGTTGAGGATGACTTCACGGGGAAAACCAACTTGGGAAACAAGGTTTCAAGAACCGCCGCTCACGTATCTCCCAGTATAAATATAAACCTGCATGTTTTATTCTCTGCATATTTCAGTGGCAACAACTATGCAGAATCACTAAAATTTTTATCTTTCCTTATTGCTTACTTTCAAAACAAAACTGTTTTTACTAAAGCCAATACATCCAACTTGGATAGTAGAATAGAGAAATTAACTTTTAAGATTGAAAACCTGGGAATAGACCGGATAAGTCATATATGGACCATGCTGGGCGCTAAGTATATGCCTTCTATAATGTATAAGGTAAAAATGTTGACGTTTGATGATCTCATTATCAGAGAATATCGCCCGGAAATTTCAGGACTGTCCTATAATCAGAAATAGTATCGTATGGAATATCAATTTGAAACTTTAACCCGACTCTTTTTCAAACATGAATTTTTTTCAGATTCTAAATTTGAAGATATAGAAGTAACCCCGGAACGTAAAAGCATCCAAACCCTAAACAACCGGGCGTTGCTTTTCAAATCATTTAACGGTGGGTGTCAACTCTTGTTCAATACCACATTGGCCGGCAGGTCAAGAAGAAGATCAGATTTGCTAAAAGACCCTTTTTATCTGAATTTTCAGCTAAGGCTAAACGATCCTTTCTTTTATAATTATACAGCTAACGTATCGCACGACATTACCCAATCTCTATTTTACTTTCGCAACAGCTCCGGAGAGCAAGAGGCATCCATCGCTGCAGGAACACTTCATAAAGGAGATTTTGTTACTACAGCGGACTTGCATCCGGTCAACGGATTTCCAGGTCAATCCTTTTCACCCTCCTTTGGGGTTCTTGAGTTACAGGTGAGTGAAAAACTGGAAGAGGTTTATACCATTGCCTTCCAGGCGAGAGATACTTTTTGGAGATACCTGCTTATAAAAGATCATTTTCGCGAGTTGCATCAACCCGCTATACTGAATGCCAAGAACCAGCAGGTTTTTAACGGCCCGGAGGAGCTGGCGCTACCTGATGGCCGGGCCGCATGGCTGTTTTCTTCAAAAAACAAGATTCAGTTGCAGGAATCTGTTTCTGCTCCTTTTCAACTGGTGGAAGACTATGATGCTGCAACAGGTAAGTTTAAAGTAGTTAAAAAGGGGTTGCCTCTTCCGGATGTAACAACCCTGTCAAAGATAAGAGCAGCTCCTCATGACAGTACAAAACAGGAATTTTCAGAGATTATTATTTATTAGACAAAAACACATACCACTATGCCAACTACCCTAATGACGCCCGGCGTTTACATTGAAGAAAAAAATGCCTTCCCCGGTTCCGCGGTGGCCGTAGAAACCGCCGTTCCCGTATTTATCGGTTATACGGAAACCGCCGCGAGGAATGGCAAATCGCTGGTTAGAAAACCAACGAGAATCACCTCCTTTGCAGAATATGTAGAGAACTTCGGAGGAGGCTTCCGACCTAAATTCACGATCGCCCCTCCTGCGGATGCAGCTTCCAACGCGGAAACCTTCATTCTGAACGGAGCCGATATGACGGTGAATATCAATCCGAACAATACCTTCTATTTGTTTAACAGCATTCGCCTGTTTTATGCCAACGGGGGCAGCGAGTGTTACATTCTTTCTGTCGGAACCTATGGCAACGATGCTCAAGCATCGGAAAAGGCAGAAGGAAAAGAAGAGGAAAAAGGAGAAAACAAAAGTGCGGGAATTGAAATAAAAGCAGCAGATTTTATCGGCTCTACCGACAATCCGGTCAGTGTATTTGACTTGCTGGAAAAGCAATATGAACCTACGATGGTTGTTATTCCCGATATTATTGCCTTAGAGGATGAGGCCTATACTTCTGTCTATACCCAGGTTCTGGAACACTGTGGAAAGATGCAAAGCCGAATTGGAATATTTGACCTGAAAAAGCAGAAGCCGGCTGACAAGACAGAAAAAATTGTAGAAGAATTCAGAGATAAGATTGGCGTAAATTTCCTAAGCTATGGAACCGCTTACTATCCTTGGTTAAAAACTTCCATTACCCAACCCGGAGAATTGGATTTTGAAAACCTGGATTCGTCTGTTGACCTGGAAACCTTACTACCGGAAAGCAATGCCCAGGAGGTGGTAAAAAAATTCAAAGCCAACAAAACACCAGACGCGGGCACCCGTCAGAACTATCATCAATCGCTGAAGGCCTCAAGTCCGACTTATGTCAATATTCTGGAAGAAATCCGCTCCAAATTAAATGAGCTTCCCCCAAGCGGCGCCATGGCAGGGGTTTACACTTCAGTGGATAATTCAAGAGGCGTATGGAAGGCGCCGGCAAACGTTTCAGTAAACATGGTCAACACACCTTCGATCAACATCTCTAACGATGAGCAGCAAAAACTGAATGTAGATGTAATGGCAGGCAAGTCCATTAACGTGATACGTCCTTTCCCCGGTATTGGAACCCTGGTATGGGGTGGCCGTACCCTTGATGGCAACAGCCAGGACTGGCGCTATATTAACGTGAGGAGAACAGCTATTATGATAGAACAATCCCTCAAGCTGGCAGCCAGGAGTTATGTCTTTGAACCCAATGAATCCGCTACCTGGCTGACCATCAAAAGTATGATCAATAACTTTCTGAGCAACCTCTGGAAACAAGGTGCGCTGGCCGGGACGGTACCCGAGCAGGCCTTCAACGTGCAGGTAGGGCTGGGTGCCACTATGACGCCAAACGACATCCTGGACGGCATCATGAGAATTACGGTAAAAGTAGCCATCGTACACCCGGCAGAATTTATCGTTATTACCTTCCAGCAACAACAGCAACAATCTTAAATATTTAACACTCATTTTTTAACTTTTAAAAACAAAAAGCTATGCCTGACGATGGATCACAACAATCAAAAACGATATGGCCACTGGTCAAGTTCTCATTCCAGGTCAAATGGGACAAGGATGAGATGGTCTTTCAGGAAGTAACCGGGCTATCCTCGGAGACCAAGACAATAAAATACAGAGGTGGAAACAGCAAAGTCTATTCAGAAGTAAAACTGCCGGGGCTCAAAGAGTTCGGAAACGTTACGCTGAAAAAAGGTATTTTTAAGGGAGACACGGCATTCTGGGATAAATACAATGAAATCAAGATGAATACCGTGAAACGTTCCAGTATCACCATCAGTCTGCTGGATGAAAGCAATGCCCCGGTCATGAACTGGACCTTGACAAACGCATTCCCCTGTAAGATATCTGTAACAGACATGAAAGCCGATGCTAATGAAGTGGCCATAGAAACCATGGAATTAGCCCACGAGGGCCTCCAGATAAGTAAATAGTCTTTATTCATTATGCCAAATGATGGAACAGGGTATTATCCTCCTGTTAGTTTTTACTTTAAAGTGAATGTAGTAGGAATTCAGGGGAAAAATGAAGGCAATTTTCAGGAAGTTAGTGGACTAAATGTAAAACTGGGTGTAGAAGAAATAAAGGAGGGAGGAGAAAACCGGTTTATTCACCGGTTACCCACCCCTCCTAAATATGATAATATCATTCTAAAACGCGGTATCTTATTAGGTTCGCCACTGGTTGAGTGGGTACGGAAAGCAGTGGAACAATTTACTTTCTCCCCTAAAACCGTGATGATCGATCTTATGGATGAAAACGCAAGTCCCCTGGCGTCCTGGAAGATTCTAAATGCCTACCCGGTCGCGATGAAGATATCTGAATTCAAAGCGCAGGAAAGCGCCATTGCATTTGAAACCTTTGAATTGTCCTTTGATTATTTTATGAAAGTCAACTGAATATGCCTATCGAAATACGAGAACTGGTTATAAAGGTAACAGTTCAGGAAAAAAAACAAGAGACCGACCTCTCCGGCACGTTAAAGAAACTAAAGGGTGAGATTGTGAAAGAGTGCATTGATAAGACGATGGCCAAGCTGGAAACGCTGCCACAAAGATAACGGATATGAAAACTGCTGCTTTAAAAAAGATATTAATAAAAGGGTATGCCGACCCTAAGTGTGTAAATGAGCCGGTGGATACCATTTCGGCAATTATAAATCCTGAAAAATTAAATCGTGATTTTAAAATTGAATACTATCCTTCAAAAGGATTGGGGCAAAGCGGGGTTACCCAGCGGTTCGCGCGTATGGAATCCGCAGGAATAGAATTTGACCTGTTTGTTGATGGCTCCGGCGTAATTCCGATCCCTGCCGGCTGTGGTAAAGATGTAGATAGCTACATCAGGAAATTAAAAGGAGTTATTTATCAATATAAAGGCAAGGCGCACCGTCCTAATTATTTAAAAATAGCATGGGGAGGGTGGAATTTTGTCGGGGTTTGTGAATCAATATCTATTAATTATACGCTGTTCAGTCCGGATGGTTCCGCCTTAAGGGCAATAGTTAAAATGAAGTTTCTGAAAAGTACGGACTTCAAAACCAAACTCAAGGAGAGCCAAAAAAGTTCTCCCGACCTGACTCATCAGGTTACCGTTAAAGCCGGGGACAACCTCCCACTGATGTGCCAACGGATTTATGGGGACCCCTCTTATTATCTGGAAGTAGCAAAAGTCAATGGAATCAAAAGTTTTCTCGCTCTTACGCCCGGGGATCAGGTCTTCTTTCCCCCATTAAAAAAATAAAGAATGCCTGCAAAATCACCAATAGACCTATCTGATCCGACCCTGCGCCTCACCATAAAAATAAATGGAAAGGTGATGAAGGATGATTACCCGGTTGTAAACGTGAATGTAACGCACGAAATAAACAGGATATCCATAGCGGAGCTCACGATCATTGACGGGGCCATAGAGTCGGAAGATTTCCCCATTAGTGACAGCGAAGATTTCCTTCCGGGGAATACCATTGAAATATTGGCGGGTTATGGCGAGGATAGCGAGCATCTGATTTTCAAAGGGATCATCGTCAGACATGTTGTAAGGCTTGATCCGGAGCGGGGAGGGCATCTGGTCGTTACCTGTAAACATCCGGCAGTGGTCATGACCTTTAACCGGGTAGATGAAACCTTTAAAGATACAACTGACAGCGACGTCATTTCAGAGGTTCTTAATAAATACAGCCTCAATGCCACAATAGACAAAATAAATAACCAGCAAGAGCTGATTTATCAAAAATCTGCCACCGATTGGGATTTCATTCTATCCAGGGCAGAATTTCATGGTTATATTATATTGCTGGATGAGGGCGATCTTAAGATCGGGAAGCCGGTGTTTGATGGAGCGCCCCTCTTGCGGTTAACTTCGGGAGATTCTATTATTTCTTTTCAGGCAGAACTCAACGCGGAGAAGCAACCTTCTTCCCTGGTCACCAACGCCTGGGACCCGGACAACCAGCAGATGATCAGTTCCGATGCCTCTGAGCCGGTGTTAAATACGCAAGGCAATACAGGCGCAAAAAATCTCTCAGAAAAATTAAATCAGTCAAAGCTATCGCTCACATCGGTCACCCCCATGCAACAGGAGCAGCTAAAAGCCTGGGCAGATGGCAAGCTGCTGCTGATGCGGATGAATGCGATTAAAGGGCAGGCGACCTTTACAGGTAATGCAAATGTAAAAACCGGTGGCCTTATAGAACTGGAAAATGTTGGAGCACGATTTAATGGGAATGCTTTCATCTCCAGGGTATCTCATATCATCGAGGATGGGCTCTGGAGTACCAAAGTGAAATTCGGGTTTGATAACAAGCCGGTCTTTGACCATATCGATTTCTCTTACCCCGCTGCCTCGGGACAACTACCGGCCATTCACGGCTTACAGATAGGGACGGTAGAGAAAATAGCTCCCGATGACGCGATCGACAAAAACAAAGTATTAATAAGGCTTCCCTCCAGTGCAACCAACCAGAATGGCGTCTGGGCAAGAATATCAAACTTTTATGCCACCTCGGGGGCCGGCGCTTTTTTCCTCCCCGAAGCAGGAGACGAAGTCATCGTAGGCTTTCTGGACAGCGACCCCTGCTATCCGGTCGTACTCGGTTCCCTGTACAGCAATGCCCGAAAGGCGGCAGTAGAAGTAAAAGACAATGACAATTATATCAAAAGCCTGACCACAAAAGGCAATCTTAAAGTAACCTTTGATGACGAAAAAAAATGTATCACTATTGAAACCCCGGGAGGCAATACCTTTCTGTTAGATGATGACAATCAGTCGGTCAGGTTGTTAGACCAAAGCAACAATGTGGTGGAAATGAATACGGAGGGGATCAAGATTACAAGTCAAAAAGACATTACCCTTCAGGCCACCGGGAACATTACCCTGGACGCCACCGGAGCATTAAAACTGAGCTCGAATCAGGATGTGGAAACGACAGGAATAAATATAAAGAACGAAGCCAAAGCCGGTTTTACCGCCAAAGGAAATGCCAGTGCGGAACTTTCCGCCTCAGGACAGACAGTGGTAAAAGGCGGCCTGGTGATGATTAATTAAAGCTAAACCAAGGATCATGGGAATGCCCGCAGCGCGGATCGGAGATATGCACATTTGCCCTATGCAAACGCCGGGTACGCCGCCCGTGCCTCATGTTGGAGGCCCGGTAATGGGGCCCGGAGCGCCAACCGTGGTGATTGGGGGCATGCCGGCCGCGCTGCTCGGAGATACCGCCACCTGCACAGGCCCTCCCGATACCATCTTGAAAGGCTCTGCAACGGTTCTGATCAGTGGAAAGCCCGCAGCCAGGATAGGAGATACAACCATGCATGGCGGCACGATTCAGGCAGGCTGTCCAACTGTTTTAATAGGAGGTTAAATTATGGAATTACCAATTCAATCTTTTTTAGGAAAAGGGTGGAGTTTTCCGCCCGCATTTGATAAAGTAAATCATCAGGTCCGCATGGTTTCTGACGCGGCAGATATTGCCGAAAGTATTCGAATCATTCTGAGTACAACACCAGGAGAAAGGCTGATGCAACCTCAGTTTGGATGCAACCTGAAAAGGCTGGCCTTTGAGCCGGTAGATTCATCCTTTGTAGCTGAACTGAATCACCTGATATACCATGCTTTGTTAGATTATGAACCCCGGGTAAATTTTATCTCTGCTGAAGTGACAGAACAGGATGAACCTAAAGGAATTATAAGGATAACCATCCATTATTCCATCATCAGCACCAATACGAGACACAACATTGTTTTTCCATTTTATCTTTTAGAAGGTACCAATGTTTCCGATTAGTATAAATCTTATCAACGATGGCCAGCAAGAATTTATCGACATTAACGGATGGGACCAGTCAATCGGAACGCAATATCGGCTCACTCTCCCCAAACCAGGTTAAATTAGACCAAAGAGACCTCGCCGACCTCCTCCGGTTTGTTTTTGAATTATCCGGACAATTTAATTATTATAACTTTAGTAATCAGATAGATGGCGACTGGAGCAGCCTGTTGAAGTCGGACCCCAACCTGTTAAAAATTTTAATTTCCGAACTGGATATCCTGGAACTGAGTAAGAAATATGACAGAATAAAACTTATAACAAAGCGGGCCGCCACGGAAGATGAACGCCTGTTCTATTATAACGATCTCCTTGAAATAGCAGCGAGCCTTGGGTCCTTCCTCCTAAACACTTTAGAAGAAGCTACCCGCCTTCATTTTCAGGATGATACGCTAAGGGATTTTAATGTTATATTAGACAAATGTCAGATAGAGATTGAAAAGCTAAGATATTGCTACCTGTTTTCAAAAGAAGAGTTTGGCGATGCTTTCAAAATAAATCCGGAGTTTACAATGGCCTCCGGATCACGCTTCACCTCTTACACCGTAAAAGACATTTTTGGTGATTTTATGGAGCAAACTGACAAGATCAACCAGGCCCTTCTTTTCTTAGACGACATCTTTTCAAGTCTTAAATTGAAACTGGGGCATTTAAAGGGCATTGCCGAATACCATCTTAAGAACACAGCTGTTTTAGACCAGCAGTATAACCCGCATATTGGGCTCCTTATTTCTTTCTTACATTTATATTCTTATTTACAACAGCAACTGAATGGTTTCGCCCATAAACACCTGGATTTCTATTACCACGACATTTTAAATATAAAGCCGAGCCCTCCTTATCCCGACAGTGTTTTTATTATTTTTGAAGCCATTACCGGTTTTTCGGCTATCCCACTGCCGGCGGGAACAACAGTATTTGCCAAAACAGCCGGTGAAAAAAAGCCTTCTATTTACAAGCTAACCACTAACCAGACCATTGACCGTTCTGAAATAAAAGAACTTAAAACCATTTTCGTGAGCGACCAACCTCTTTTTTCGGAGGACCCGGCTGACACCAGCATCACAACTACCCAAGTGTACTCCGGCGATTATCCCTGCCTGCGGCCAAATAAGCAAGCCTTAACAAGTGCTCCTATAAGCCCCTGGCCCATCCTTGGAGAAGATCAGAATAAGCTGGCCGAAAACGAACGAAGTATGGAAGATACGGAAATTGGGATTCTTGTTGCATCTCCGTTGTTGTTCCTGCCCGAAGGAGAAAGAGCGCTAAAATTCACCTTTAAATTTGAAGAAGACAGTTTCAAAAACTTCGATCTTTTTATCAATCACTTTTCAAAAAGAACCGGACGAAGCAGGGAGGCCGTTATCACAGAGCTACTTTCTGATGCCCTCAGGATAAATTATTCCTCCAAAGGCGGATGGCAATCCGTGACAAAGGCGGAGATCGGGGTGCCGGGAAGTTGTGAAATAGAAGTTAGTTTCACCCTTGGTTATAAAGATGAGGGGATAGCAGTTCATAACATGGCAACCCCGGGAGAATCCCCCAAAAGAGCTTTACCGCTTGTGCGGTTTTTAATAAATAATGAAACGGCCCATAATCCTTTCTCCTTTTTCAAAGGGCTATTTCTGGAAGAGCTAAAGCTCAATGTGCAGGTCAGAGGATTCAGAAGCTTAAAAATCCAAAACAACATCGGCGTTGTCAGCCCGGAGAATCCTTTTCAGCTATTCGGTCCACAGCCTTCCCCGGGGACCTATCTTAACATAAAAAACGCCAATGTATTTAACCGGTTTACCAAAGATTTCACGCTAAAACTCGACTGGCTCAACCTGCCTAAAGAGCCGGGTGGATTCAAGACCTATTATCAGGGATACAATGTTCCTATAGACAATGATTCTTTTCGCGTGAGACTCAGCGCCTTGTCCAACAGCCAATGGATACCCAAACAGGAAGAACAACAGCGGTTTCCCTTGTTTAGCACCCTTAAAACAGGAGGTAATACCGAAATTCCTGACGATACTACCCGCATTAACGGAGTAGATTTTAAGAAGATGGAGTGGGCCAATGAGCTGTCGCTGAATCAGGAAACCGAAACCGAAACGCGCTTTAGGGAAGGAGCAATACGGATCACTTTTGACTCGCCACCGGAAGGATTCGGCCATAAATTATTCCCCCAAATATTTCCGGAAATCCTACGTCATAATGCCAGGCGGTTTAATAAACCCCTGCCGATACCGGAACAGCCTTTCGTTCCAATCATAAAAGCCTTATCCGTTGATTACACCCTTGAACATTCGGAATCTTTTAAGGATCAGGCAACAGATAGCGAATCTTCAGGCTGTTTTCGACTTATTCATCAATATCCTTTTGGTTTTGATGAAATTTATCCCGGCTCTGATCAAAGCAGTTATTCTTTTATGCCCGTATTTAATTACCCAAGCAATCTTTATATGGGCATCAGCGACCTGACGCCGGGGACAGAACTTTCCTTATTATTTAAATTGGAAGAGGAAAATTTCCATGGGATGGATCAACCCAATCCTGTACACTGGAGTTATTTATACAAAAGAGAATGGGTACCTCTGAATACAGCAGACCTCGTTCAGGATACAACAAATAATTTTATGAATACCGGGATGGTCCGGTTAAAAATACCCTACCTGATCAGTAAAGGGAACAATTCCATGTTGAACCCCAACTTGTACTGGTTAAGAGCTTCTACTTATTTCAAGGCAAAAATAAAATCAAGAGTTATTGCTATCTTCACGAATGCGGCCAAAGTTACAAGGGTTCAACCCATCGGTAATGAAGATATGAACGAGCTTAGCCTGCCGCCGTATAGCATAAAAGACCTTACAAAAAAGATACCCGGAATTCAAAATATCTGGCAGCCTTTCTCTTCTTTCGGAGGGAGGAAAGCAGAAGGAGAAGCACTTTACAGGACGAGGGTAAGTGAAGGCCTGAGACATAAACAAAGGCCTGTTACGATACAGGATATAGAGCAGTTCATCCTGGAAAAGTTTCCGGATATCTTAATGGTAAAATGCATCACACCAGACAAAATGGCCCGGTCCTCCTCCCGGGATATAGACCTGCAAATCATCCTCATACCCCAAGAGGAAACCGATGGGCAATTTAAAAATGACGAACCAAAAGTTAACCTGGCCACCCTGTATCACGTCAGACAAATGCTTCTTCCCCTGCTATCTCCTTTTATAAAGATTGAAGTCAGTAATCCGGTCTATGAAAAAGTAAAAGTAGTCTGCAATGTGAAGTTCCAGAAAACGACCGATTCTGACGATGGTTTTTACCTTCAGAAATTAAACCAGGATATCAAAAAGTATATCTGTTCCTGGTTGTATGATTCCGATGCCCTGCTAAAGATAGGGACTACCATTTATTTATCCGATATATACAACTACATCAAAAGCCTGGACTATGTATCTGTTTTAACCGGGTTTTCCCTGGTTCACTTTTTTAAAATCAGGGACCAACAGACTGGTGAAGACAAAGCCGGGATTACCGATACTGCCGTTCACAAAATCAAATTTATTCGCGGATCGGTTCCGAATGCCGTATTAATACCTGATCGCCATCACCTGATCACGGTGCTCCATGACTTTAGCTATACAGAACCGATCGAGACCGGGATAGGCAAGTTATCAATAGGAGACGAATTATTGGTATTCCATCATAGAAAAGATAATAACGATATAAAAATAAAGAAAGAACCGATAAAACCCGGTGCACGTTTCCGGTTTAAAATTAATCAGCATTAGATCACATAAATCATGAATAAAGAAGACAACAAAAGAATTTACGGCCGTGAAGAATTAAAGGAATATTTCAAAAACGGCCACATTCCCAGTGAAAAACACTTCGCGTATCTCATAGAATCAATGATCAACAAACAGGATGATGGGATATCTAAAGATGAAACCTGTGGGCTGCATATTTTCAAGCCGGAATTTTCCAGGAGGCTGATCACCTTTTTTAATCATATTAATGAAAATGATCCTTTCTTTCTGGTAGAGAAAGACGACAAAGAAATCCCGAGTCTGAAATTTCAACCCCTTGGCGAAACAGAAAAAGAAGAAGAAGAAGAGGAAAGCAGTTTCTTTTTTCATGACGGTGGCAGACTTGGAATCGGGAAACGTTGTGCACCGCCTTGTAAGATGGAAGTCAGGGGTTTCATTGGCATGGAAGGACGTACCGGTATTTATAAAACGGGGCAGGTGCCGGCCGATGGAGCCTGGCACTCTATTATCCGGGACCTGGATAATTGTCAGGCATTTGAAATAATGGCAAGAGCCGGCGCCAAAGGCAAAGGCAAATTCGCCCTCCTTCATGCCATAGCCCTGAGTACCTACGGGCGCTCGAGAAGCCGGATACGGAAGACGAGGGCACATTATGGATTTTTCTGGAACAAATTAAATATTCGCTGGAAGTCAGACCATACCCATAAATACCACTTACAAATACGAACCTATAGCAACTACGGAGACCAGACCCCCCTATATTATTCTGTTACAAAATTATGGGACGATGAAGCCATGCTACCCGGCAGGTCCTTCTATTCCAATAACAAATAATAAAAACCCGGATACGGCACACGTTAAACGAGCGAAAGATAATGAGCGAAAAAGAAGGTACCAGCATTGAAAAGGATAAAGATCAACCTATCACCCTGGATTTCAAATCACTGAGAGACGAGGGGATTGCGCTGATCCAAAAGTTATCAGGCCATATCTGGACAGATTACAACCTTCACGACCCGGGCGTTACCCTACTTGAAATGCTGTGCACGGCCATTACCGACCTGGCCTATCGAACAGACTTCCCCATTCAGGACCTGTTGGCAGATAAAAATGGCCTGATCTCATCGCAAAACAACACCTTCTTTCGAAAAGAAGATATCCTTACTACCAACCCGATATCCGTAAATGATTTTCGGATGGCCATTCAGGATGAAGTTGAAGACGTTTACAACGTATGGCTGGAGCCTGTCTTCTCCAACAGCGTATCGGACAGCATGAAGGGCGTTTACAGGATATACATCCAGATGGCCAGGGACGCTGTATCAAGGGGTAAGCACAAGGAAGAAACGATAGAATCCATCCGAAAACATATTAAAAAAAGTTTTGTTTCAAAAAGAAATTTATGTGAAGACTGGGAGCGGGATATCGTCATTCTTCGCCCGGAAAACATTAAGATCAATGCCGATATTATGGTAACGGGAAATGCGAAATCCGAAGATACGCTTGCAAAGATTTATAGCAGCCTGGAAAACTATTTGAACCCGCCCGTAAAATACTATTCTGAAAGTGAGTTACTGGAGGAAGGATT
This sequence comes from uncultured Chitinophagaceae bacterium, assembly GCA_964422465.1. Lineage (GTDB taxonomy): Bacteria > Bacteroidota > Bacteroidia > Chitinophagales > Chitinophagaceae > FW021-bin31. Next base: position 7,444 of record CAYRBD010000029.1, on the reverse strand, counting down.
TACAACAGAAGAAATTTTTTCCGGCCCCCTGCTTCAAAAAGGATTTATACCGGCCATCAGGATAGCCTCCAGGAGAAAAATAATAGACCCTGAAGAAATGATTCAGAAAATCATGCAAATAGACGGCGTCATAAACGTAATGCGTTTTTCATTAGAGACCTCTGAGGGTACAATCGGGATAAAACCCTTCCAACTGGGAGAATTTAATTTCCCATACCTGCTCATCAATACCACGCTTCCCTCCATCCGCATTATAAAAGGGAAAAAGCCGGCCCCGATAGACGCTGACATCTTCAATGACCTCCTCATGAAGGAGCAGGAAGTTTCAAAACGAAATTTTATTTCTTCAACCCGCGGGACTAAGTCCGCGAAACCATTAAAAGGGACGTACCGGGAGGTCGAACAGTATTATTCAATACAGGATCATTTTCCCTCAATCTATGGAATTGGCCGGGAAGGCCTGCCCGCTGAAGATACGAATGAACACAAAGCCCAGGCCAGACAATTGAAAGCATACCTGATGCTCTTTGAACAACTTCTGGCCAACTTCCTTTCCCAGTTGGCACATGGCAAAGACCTTTTGTCCACGGACCTGACAGGGCCTGGCGCTTCCACCTATTATTCCCAGCCACTGTACGATATTCCGGATGTAAAAGACCTTTTAAAAGCCTTTACCAACATCAGTAAAACAACCTCAGCGGAAGACTGGAAAACTTTCAAAGAGAATATCAATAACGAATACATCCGATCCCTAAAAGCCGCCCTGGAAAACAACAGGATCTACCGAGAAAGAAAGAACAGGGTATTCGATCATTTACTGGCAAGGTTTAATCTGAAGGTAGAGGATTATCCGGTTCGCCTGTTTAACACGTTATATGGCGACCCAACGATTGAAGAGAGAGCGGATGACCTGCTAAAATGGAAGTCAGACCTGTTAAATAACCTGGCAGAACTAACCCATGACAGAATAAAAGCCTTTGACTATCTGAAAGAACCGGAAGAATCAAGAGAATACAGCGGCTTTCAGAAAGGGCTCTCAAAACTGTTGTACATTCAGAATATGGAGAGACGTCCGTTGAGTTGGGTCTTTGACCTGAGGAAAACATCATCTGGAGGAGGACAACAGGTTAATGGGCTGATGTGGAAAGGCAATCAGAGAAACAACCCCGGTTCCGCTTCCGACCATCCTTTCCTTACCTCCGATTCTTTTGACTTTGGAGAACAAACCATTCGTATTTTCAAATACGGCCTGGATACCGGCAACTATCAAATAACCCGGGCTTCGGAAGAGACGAAAGACTACCAGATTCTTTATAAAGATCCGGAAGAGAATCACTGGAACAAAATTGGCGGGACCCACAGCACAAAGCCGGAAGCGATCCGCACCCTTCAGGCATTAATCCGCTACTTAAAGCAAATAAGTATCGAATCCGAAGGTTTTCATATAGTCGAACACCTGCTTCTCAGACCTGCCTTAAAAAGTAACGCCTTCGGCTTTGGATTTTACGAAACTAAAAATAAACTCCTGTTTCAACACAAACAATGGTCCGATTTCAAAGGGAGAGAAGAGGAACTTCAAGCAATTACAAACAACCCTCCTCTTGACAAAAAAGGAAAAGACCGCTATTTACCTCTTTTGAAAAACCTTCGGTCTCAAAAGAATCAGAAAAGGCAGGTTTATCCCGGATTCGGGTTTTGGACAAGAATATCAGGGGAACTGGTAATAAATGAGGCATACTTTAATTCCCGGATGTCCGTAGTTTTTCCTTCCTGGCCGGCCAGGTTCCAGGAGGACAATTTTCGGGCATTTACAGAAGAATTGTTTCGGGCAATGACACCTGCCCATGTGCAGATAAATTTCTTTTGGATGGATATCTTTGAAATGAAAAAATTTGAAAAGATTTATTTTCAATGGCTCACATCCTTAAAAAAGACCGGGGACCAGGTTGCGGAACCCCGGTTATCTGAAAAACTGATTCTCATCCTGAAAGGAGAGGACTACCGGCTATCCGGTAATTAACGAGGGATTTAATCTGTAGCTGTGAACGAGCAACATCATATTATTAAAAGACAGGTTTTTGATATAAATTTTATATCAGATCAACGGGCATTTGAGTTGCAAAACAGGATAAGCCGTTTGTTTTACAGCCGGATAGAGCCGGTTTTACATACTGTTTTTAATCAATTGATTCCTGAAAACATGTTGTTCAGACTGGATCACTTAGAAATAAATCTGGGGGAAATCCCGTATGACAAGATGGAAGAACTTTTGCCGGACAGGTTACGGGAAACGCTGACAAAAGAACTAAAAAACAGGATCACTTTACCCACCTTTGATCCCAACTCAATAGAAAGAGAAAACATCTCATCGGCCACCGGTTTCTCCCTTCTCAGCCTGCTATCTCATTTCCTGGCAACCGGCCTGTTCCCCTGGTGGGCCGCCGGTCCGATATTAACCGACCGGGATGGCGTAATAGAACGCCTCCTCCTGGAGGAGCCGCAGGCGGTCAGGCAGTTGATTGTCAGGCTTGGTACGTTCTCTTATGTTCGCCAACGCCTTATTTACCAGTTTTCAGAAAAGAGTTTACATGCAATCATCAGCCTCCTTGAGCCGGAGGAAGCCCTCTTCATTTTCAGTTACCATCAGGCTATTGTAAAAATACAGAAGGAAACCCAAAAGATCAATGAGGAGACCAGCGAAGTAAGCAGGGCCGTCTGGGGATTTATCCTCACTTACCTTTTAGTGGAAAAAGGAAGTAATTTTAACCGAAAGGCCTTTGTAAAAAGTAACCTTATGCAAATGGCAGAACATTATAACCTTCATTATGAAGAACTGTTAAAATTATTCGCTGCTCCTTTATATCATAAAACCCTTCACAAAAAGCGCCTTCCACTGCTGGGTGAAATTATAAGAGCGTTGTCCCGCGAACAATTTCCTGATGAACAATATCAGAGGACGCTGGAAAATCCTCCAGGTAAAACAACCTCTAAAAAAGAAAAAAACCTTAAAAGCCAAAGACTGATTGCCTGTTTTTTACAGTCAGGAACGCTCCCATTCTGGGCAGCCGATATTCGGTTGGAGCAATTAAATACGCTGTTTTTTGAACTCATACAAGAGATGCCGAAGGAAACGGAACAACTTATCCGGAAAATGGAGAATAAAGAATATGGCATTGAAAATATCGTTCTTGCCTTCGACAAGAAAGTAATTACTGAAATTATAAAACTGGTTGAGCCCGGCCATGCCCCCTTCATTTTGAATTACATGAAACGCGTACAAATCATTCATAATCAGAAAGCCATTACAACCACAAGCAGCAAATCCTTCTCCAAATCTGTCAGACAATTCGTTCTTAATTACTTACTCATTGATAAAGGTTCCATCTTTAGTCAACGTGTGTTTCTGGAAGACAATATTCACCGGATAGCCAACCGGTATAATTTGAGATTTAACGTTCTCCTCAATCTTCTTACTGAAGCGATAGGGGAGAAATATGATGCGGAAAATACATCTTTATTTCATTTACTCAAAGAGATTCAAAAAGCAAATAAAAACAGTCCCCGGGAAAAAGAGAATAGCCGGTCCATTATGGAAAGGGCTGAAATTGAGGCTGAAAAAAAGAAGAAAGCAATACTTTCTCCCCGGGCTCTTTTTAATCTGTTGGGATTCTGGATAAGGTATGGTTACCTCCCCTGGTGGGGGGAAAAATATGAAATTCAACCTCCTGAAGTCCTTTGGGAAAAGTTATCTATAAAAAATCCCGGTGAAATAATAAAACTGGTTCAATATGCAGGAACCGAACCCAGAATGAGGCAACGGCTTATCTATCAACTTCCTGCTTCTGTATTTTTAGCTGCTTTTTCAAAATTCCCCCAGGGAAAAGAAGCAAGTGAAATATTTCAATTCACCAGCCTCTTATATGAACAGCTGACCCAATTGAAAATAAAAAACAAGTATACAGTACAAAATCTTTTGCTACTGGCCTGGTGGGATACTTTTATCCGCGCCAACTACCGTAATTTTAACCCTGAAATATTTATTTCGTTAAGTATTCAAAGACTAGCCGGATGGACCGGGTGGTTCACTGAAAACCTCCGTCAGTCTTTATTAAAAGTAACCGGAGATATTCTAAAGAAGCCTTCTCAAAAGTGGACACCGGTTCAGAAATCGGTTATTCACGCGATTAATAAGCCCACAAAAACGAGTTATAAAGAGCAGGAGGAAACACCCGATATAAGAACGATGATCAGGCAGTACCTCCCCGTCGAAAAAAGAGGGCAAGAAGAAGAAATCTTGAGGGAGGCGCTGCGGATCCTTGAATATTATCTTTCCAGGGAGCAATGGCCCGTTCGGATGAGGGGTGCATTATATTCGGGTATCTTCCTAAAGAATCTTTTGCGATTGCTTAGTCGGGAAAAACCTGCAGCGCTTCATGCTATTTTAGGACAACAAAACCAAGACCCTGCCGCCAGGATGAAGATGCATGATCTTTTTTCTTTGTGCAGAAACACCGAAGATCAGAAGGTGCAGGAGTTATTAAAGGGTTTTCGTCAAAAAGACTTGTTGCAGTATTTCTCAGATGTATCCGGATTCCCGGCTAAGCCGGGGGACAAGGATTTTTTCGAAATTATAGACAACGCCATCCGGCATCCATCGGGCCATGAAGAGAAAAAACTTTTATCCAGGTGGCTGAGCTCTCCCACCTTGTCTGCCGTTATAGCTGAAAAATACAAAGGGGAGCTATTCTACCGCCTTATTGAAAATACAACCGCCTACAATGGCAAAGAAACCGCCTCCTTTTTGAAAGAGGTACAACAACTGCTTGCCCGGGCCCTGCCGAATTCTCTTGAAAGAGAAAAAATAAGCCTTTTGTTTCGAAAGTTCAGCCTGCATTTTTTTATGGGAAAACAGCCCCCGGCAACTCCCTCACAATATTTTTCTCTCTTAATTTCTTTACTGGCCAATGAGCGGCCGGGTGATGCCATAAACCTGTTTCGGTCTTTGTTGGAAGTTATTCGCAATGGGCGGTATCCAAGAACCTCCCTGCCACCGGAACTTATCGGGTACCTGGAAAAATTATTGGAAGAGCAGATTAAAAAAAGTACAATCCAAGAGGCTTACAAAAAAGCCATAGAAGTTGAGCCAGAAAAAAAACAGGCTAAAGACTTTTTAGATATTGAAGAAGATACCATTTACATTCAAAACGCGGGGCTCGTACTTTTACACCCCTTTCTAACGACTTATTTCAACCGAACCGGATTAACGAAAGAAAATAAATTCATAGGTGAAAAAGCTGTATTCAAAGCCATTCACCTGTTGCAATTTCTGGTTGATGGCAAAGAAAATCATCCGGAACACGAACTGGTATTGAATAAGATATTGTGTGGCCTGCCCATAGAAGAACCTGTACCCGCGGAAATGGTTTTCACGGAACAGGAAAAGACGGTATCCACGGAATTACTGATAGTAATTTTGGAAAGGTGGGAAAAATTAAAAAACACTTCTATAGAAGGTTTCCGTGCCTCATTCTTACAAAGAGAAGGCGCACTAACCCATGAAGAAGATACCTGGAAACTTCGGGTAGCGCAAAGGGGATACGATGTACTCTTGCAAACTTTACCCTGGGGCATCGGTTTAATAAAAACACCCTGGATGGATCAATTTTTAAACGTAGAATGGGCATGAATACATTACAGGCCAATGCTGCCACATTAACAAAAGAAATGCAATGGCTGGGACAAGTCATTGACACCCGCATGAAATTATATTGGCAGCAGCCCTGCACTTTCAAAGACATTTTCGAGCTGCGTCCTCCCCAATTGGAGGCAGATTCTATTTTTGGACAGGTAGCAAAATATTACCAGATGAATTTCATCGAGCGGATTATTTTGTCACTGGCTCTGGCCCCGCATTTACAACCGCACTTGCTGGATGTGTTTTTTGTGAAAAATGAAACCTTCGACCGGGGCTTTACCGAATTCGGCGGGATCAAAGGACAAAACCACGGAGGCTTTTTGCCTACTGGTGAAACCGTTGCGTTTATTGTGGCCGCCAATGACTTGGAAAAACGTTTTTCTTTAATGGAATTCTTTGGAGTAGATCATTTCTTTCATAGCTCGGGAATATTAAAACTAAACCCTTCGCACACGGATGAACCATTCCTGAGCGGAGCCCTTAGTATCTCAAAAGAATACCTCAGTTACTTTATATTGGGAGTTTCACATAAACCGGATTTCAGTATCCATTTTCCGGCCAAGCGTATTTTTACTGAAATGAAATGGGAAGACCTGGTGCTGGAAGAAAGTACCCTGGAAGGAATAACAGAGATACGGGACTGGCTGGAGTTTGGCGACAAATTATTAGTGGACTGGGGTATGCGAAAGCGGTTAAAACCGGGGTTCCGCAGCCTGTTTTATGGCCCCCCGGGAACAGGGAAAACCCTGGCCGCTACCCTGCTTGGAAAATCTACCGGGCTGGATGTCTATCGGATAGATTTGTCTATGGTAGTCTCCAAATTTATAGGGGAAACGGAGAAAAACCTGGCCAATGTTTTTGATCAGGCCGAACACAAAAACTGGATCCTGTTTTTTGATGAAGCCGATGCGCTGTTTGGTAAGCGTACACAGGCCAACAGTTCCAATGACCGCTATGCCAACCAGGAAATTTCGTACCTGCTGCAACGTATTGAAGATTTCCCCGGTGTGGTCATCCTGGCCACCAACCTGAAAACCAACCTGGATGATGCCTTTAGCAGACGTTTTCAGTCCATGATCCACTTCCCCATTCCTGGTCCGGAGCAACGCTTACGGCTCTGGCAACAATCTTTTCCCGAAAAAAGCAAATTGGAAGAAGAAATTAACCTGGAAGAAATAGCCGAAAAGTATGAATTAACCGGCGGGGCCCTGATCAACATCATCCGCTACAGTTCCCTGATGGCACTCAAGCGGGGAGATGGTGTGATTTTGAAAAGAGATATTATGGCCGGGATTAGGAAGGAACTTGGGAAAGAGGGGAAGACGGTGTGAAATAAGGGACCCCATTTCAGAGTTTTGTGTTTAAGAGAGGTTGATTCTTCTGTACCCGCCTGTTTGTCATGTACCCGTAATTTCTGAAAGAAAAATGAAGGAAAGTTGCTTTTTAAAATAAAACACCTACTTTTGCCCAATAATTTAATACCAATGAAAAAAGGAACAGTAAAGTTCTTCAATGAATCTAAAGGTTTTGGGTTTATTACACCCGAAGACGGAAGCAAAGACATTTTTGTACACGTTAGTGGTCTCAAAGACGAAATCTATGAGGGTGACAAAGTCGCTTATGAAGAAGAACAAGGAAAGAAGGGGCTTAATGCGGTTAATGTAAAAATAGCCTAAGACATTTAAGTTATTTCCAAATCCAAAAGGCAAAATCCTGATAGGTTTTGCTTTTTTGTTTTTAGGGAGCGGA
>CAYRBD010000028.1:33194-34571 GCA_964422465.1 uncultured Chitinophagaceae bacterium | reverse complement strand
AACAGATATCCGGGTACCTCGTCTTTTTAAATCTGATAAAAACAACTTCTTCATACTACTAACAGTTTAAACGTAATTAAAAATTTAAAACCTTAAAAAATAAATTTTAAAAAACAATTCTCAGCACTTTAAACGATTAAGCAAAATAAATCTAAACACCCCTTATTTTAAAATTTATCCTCTCCTCATTATATCTCACTCTCTTTTAACTCTTTCATATAATATACGCTGAAAATTTAAATTCCTCTGTTTATTTTTTTTCTTTTTATAAAAAAGTGGGGCAACTGCTATAGGATAATTGCTAAATGCTATTCTATTCCTCTCTTCCCACTTGATTCCTTTACAACAAGATCGGCCTCTAAAACAACCTGTTGAAATCCTTTTTCTCTGGTGGTTATTTGCTCTGTTAATATCTGAACAGCTTTTCTTCCTATTTTTTCTAACGGCTGACGCACGTAACTGACCGGGCAATAAAAAAGGTCGTAGGATTCACTTTCATCAAAGCAAAATATGGATAGCTCATCAGGGACGCTTACCTCTAAGTCAATCAGCGCTTTTAATCCCATTGTTGATAAGGTATTGGTAGAAAACAAAACCGCATCCACACTCCTTTTTGATTTTAATAGCTTCCCAAAATGACGATTAAAATGGGCCAGGTTATCGAATTTTACTTCACATAACAACTCTTTATAGAAAGGTTGATCATAATCATTTAGGGCTTTTAAATAACCCTGGAATCGATCTTCCGTGTGCTGTAAATCATTTTTATATCTGACAAAAGCAATATTTTTATGGCCTTGTAACAGCAATTGTTGCGTTGCCTGATAAGTAGCCTTAAAATTATCAATGACTACGTAATTGGAATCTATTTCCTTAAAATAGCGGTCAATTAACACGAAGGGGATATCTAATTTATCTAAGTATCTCAATTGAGATACTGTTCCATCGGTAGGGGCTATAATAAATCCATCAATTTGCCTGTTAACTAAGGTTTTAATTAACCTTTCAGATTTTTGAGGATTCTCATCCGAACTGACGAAAAAAACAGCATAGCCCTTTTTATCAGATTCATCTTCGATTGTCCTCGCCAGATAGCTAAAAAATGGATTTGAAATGTCTGCCACAATAAGTCCTATGACCAAAGATTTTCCGCTTTTAAGGCTTTTGGCTACCTGATTAGGTTGATAATTCAGACTTTTAGCAACCATCCTGATTCTCTTCGCCGTTTTTGCACTTACCCGTTCTTCCTTCTCCCTGTTATTCAGAACATAAGAAACCAATGCAGTAGAAACGCCCACTGCAGCTGCTATATCTTTTAAAGAAGTCTTTTTAGCCATATAAAATAATCCTACTAATTATAGCAGCACTTCTTATTTA
>CAYRBD010000028.1:27415-33094 GCA_964422465.1 uncultured Chitinophagaceae bacterium | reverse complement strand
GGCAATAAATTTTCTTTTTCGATCCATCTCTCTGTAATAATCCATAATCAGGTTGTGCCCTATTTGAAACATATATCCTCTCAATGAGGAACCATCTATCCTCATTCGCTCCCGCTTAAGCCAGACTTTCATAAATACTTCCTGAACAATATCCTCTACAACTTCTTTTGAATCAAGAAGCATCAAAAACCTCTTATACAGCACCTTTCTATATGAAGAATACAAAGTGTTAAAGGTTTCTCCGTCTAACCCGGTGTAAATACTTGGCATAAACTTCTCCTTTATTTGATTTTACCCTATTTTCTATGCAACTTCTGCTATTTCAATCTTTGGTTTTCTTATTTTATATCCCTGAAGCCCGTAATATAAAATAAAAGCAAACAGAGGAATAGGCGCTAAAAACCCGATTGACATTCCCCAGGTATCTGCTATCAAACCCATCAATGGAGGAAACACCGCTCCTCCTGCTACGCCCATAACGATATAAGAAGAGGCATGCTTTGTTTTTGAGCCAAGACTTTCAATAGCAAGGGCAAAAATGGTTGGATACATGATGGACATCAGAAAGAAAACGATATAAAGCGCTATTAAAGAAACCCATCCAAATTCAGCAGCAACAACAGGCAGTAAAATAACACATCCAAAAGCAAAATAAGATAACACCTTTTGAGGAGTCATACTCTTCATCATTGCACTACCAGAGAGCCGTCCAATCATAAACAATAAGAATCCAAAAGATAAAAAATATGGTGCATAATCTACATCAAAACGAGGATGCATATCTTCATCTGTTACAAAATTGATCAAAAAACTAAAAACACCGGTCTGCGCGGCTACATAACAAGCCTGAGCGATGGCGCCGTGTTTGAAATGTCTATTCTCCCATAAAGGTTTTTTAGAAATATATTCTTTCTCTCCGGAATGTGAACCGGCACTTTCCGCTCCTGCGGCTGCTATTTCATCAGCCTCCGTAATCTTTGGTAAATGAAGCCTGGTAAATATAAATGCCACCAATAAGACCACTAATCCAATGATGGCAAAAGGTAATACAATAGACATCATTTTTTGTCCGGCCACATGGCTCTGGTTTCTATAAACATATAGCGCAATCAATGGGCCTAACACCCATGCCAACCCGTTAAAAGATTGTGCAATATTTATTCTTCTACCTGCAGTTTCCGGCGGCCCCAGTTTTGTACTATAAGGATTTGCAGCAGTTTCCAACGTAGCTAACCCGCTGCCAATAATAAGAAGACAAATAAGGAACAACACAAAATCCTGAAAAGGGGCAGTCCCAGCCGCTAATAAAGCGCCGAATGCAAATAACAACAACCCAAATATAATTCCTTTTTTATACCCATATCTTTTCATAAACAATCCTGCGGGAATGGACATGCCCAGATAGGCTCCATACAATGAAAATTGAACAAAGCTGGATTGCCATTTATGCAGATTCAACATCATCTGAAAATTTTTGTCTAAGGTATCCAACATGCCATGCGCTATTCCCCAAAGAAAAAACAAGGAACAAATAGCAACAAAAGGGGCAAAATAGTTGACGCCTCCTCTTGAAAAAAGAGTGGATGCTTTTTGTTTATTTTGCATCATACATTAAATTTTAATAAAATAAGGAATTGATCCAAACTCATAATTTCTAAATATAAATCTCATTAATAAAGTGCACCCAATGCCGAGCAAGCGCGATAATCAGCTCCCTCTGTATCCATCCCAAAACTGGCCCATGCAGAAGGGCGGAAAATAGCATTTTCTTCCACATTATGCATATTCACAGGAATCCGAAGCATAGCGGCCAGGGTAATGAGGTCAGCGCCAATATGTCCATAACTTATGGCACCATGATTTGAGCCCCAGTTAGCCATTACACTATAGACGCTTTTAAAAGCTGCCTTATCAGAAAGCCGGGGTACAAACCAGGTGGTGGGCCAGGTTTTATCTGTTCGTTCATCTAAAATATCATGTACTTTTTCCGGCAGTTCAATTGACCAACCTTCCGCTAATTGCAAAACCGGACCAATCCCTTCCACAAGGTTAAGCCTGCACATCGTTACTGGCATGCCTCCTTCCGTAATAAGTTGAGAGGAATATCCTCCCCCCCGGAAATAGTCCCGGTTGGCCGGAAACCAGGTTGTTGCCTTCAGGCAGGCTTCCTTTTCTGCTTCACTAATTTCCCAGAAAGGTTTCATAGCAGGTTTCCCATCTGATTTCTGTTTACCGCATGCATCCAATGCAATGGAACCGGAGTTTTTTAAATGAATCAATCCTCCTTCTGCTTTCCCCTCCGGCGTCCAGCCCGAAACACGCTTAACCGCTTCGGGGCTCCAATAAGTACGGACATCCGCAAATATCTGTGCCGTATGGGTCAATAAATAATTAAATAGCATGGATACCCCATTCAGGGAATCATTTTCGGTTGCCATCACATAGGGGCTCCTGATCCCATTCCAGTCGAAAGAAGAATTTAAAATAGCTTCTGCAAAATCACCATTGGGCAAAAAATCAGTCCATTGCCTTTGCCCCTGAAATCCTGAAACGATCGCATTGTGTCCCAGCGCTTCTTCTGCAAAACCCATTTCTTTCAACTTTTCATTCCCTACCATTAAATCCCGCATAATAAGGGCCATCTTCACGACAAATTCCCAATCTTTATCTTTCTCTTCCCTGGTTTTTACATTTTTTTTCTGATTGTAGTCCTCCCCTTCTTTACAATACTTTTTCACCCAGTCCATAGCTTTTTTAAATTCAGCCCGGTCAAAAATTTCAAGTTGAATTCTTCGCAACACTTCCGTAGAATCAACATACTCATTCCGCATCCCAAGATACTTTTGAAAAAAGTCCGGGTTAACGATAGAACCGCCAATTCCCATACAAACCGAGCCAATAGCCAGGTATGATTTCCCACGCATGATCGCAACGGCAAGCCCGGCCTTTGCAAAGCGTAAGAGTTTCTCACGCACATCATCGGGGATACGGCGATCGCCCATATCCTGCACATGCTCTCCATAAATGCTGAAGGAAGGCAGTCCTTTCTGGTTATGCGTTGCCAGCGTTGCGGCTAAATATACCGCGCCAGGTGATTCAGAAGCATTGAATCCCAATATTGCCTTCGGCAAAAGCGGATCCATATCCATCGTCTCTGAACCATAACACCAGCAGGGCGTCACAGAGAGGGAAACCCCTACATTTTCTTTTTTGAATTTTTTTTCACTCTCGGCAGCTTCCTTCACACCGCCAATACAGGTATCAGACAGAACACAATCCACAGGCGTACCATCAGGGTATTTTACTTCTTCCCTAAAAAGTCTGGCCACATCTTTAGCCAGATTCAGGGTTGTTTCCTCTAAAGACTCGCGGATGCCTCCGAGTCGGCCATCAATTATTGGCCGGATGCCGATTTTAGGATAGGTGCTCATAACGGATTATTTTATCTAATTCAATGATTAATCTAAGCTAATTCCCTTAAACGATTAAGCTATACACAAACGCAATGATACGCTTAATCGTTTAAAGTGCCAAATTAATTTTCATTTTTTATCAATTAGTGCCATTAATTGCCCGATCCAGGTGAATATATCCGCCGTCCACAATAAGGATTTCTCCCGTGGTATGGCTGGACCGCCCGCTTAATAAAAAAGTAACGGTATCTGCGATTTCTTCCGCCGTGGTAAATCGATGCTCTAATGGTATTTTAGAGACAATATTTTTTAGCTTCTCTTTCGGGTCGGGCTGGTTGTTGATCCAATGTTCGTATTGAGGTGTCCACACCTCTGCCGGTAATACGGTATTTACACGAATGGAATAAGGCAATAATTCCAAAGCCCATTCCCGGGTAAGGGCATTCACGCCGCCCTTGGAAGCAGCGTATCCGGAAGTCCCACCCTGGCCGGTGACAGCCACCTTGGACCCTATATTTACAATAGCCCCTTTGGACTTTATCAGGGAAGGCAGGGCATAATGCGCCATCGCATAATAATGAACCACATTTTTGTTAAGACTTTCAATAAAAGCCCCGGGCGAGCCTTTCTCCAGGCCTACTCCATCGTTCAGGCCGGCATTGTTTACCAGCCCGTCAATCTGATCATATTCTTTCAAGGTCTCATCAATGACCTTTTTACATTCCTCGGGACGCGTAAGCTCAGCGGTAATACTATTTACAGCGCCTCCTTTTTCCCTGATTTCATCTACCGCTTTTTGGTTATCTTGAGGATTTCGCCCTACGATAACGACTAAAGCGCCTTCCTTTGCCAGACTTTCACTAATGGCCTTTCCAATCCCTTTGGCGCCTCCGGTTACGATGATCACTTTTTCTTTTAATCCTAAGTCCATCCTGTAAAGTTTTAGTTTTTAATTGATAATTGATAAAATCTTGCAGCATTCTCTCCCATGATCGCCTCCTGTGCACGCTCATCAATATCCTTCATATAATTCATGATCACCTGCTTCACTTTTGCATACGTTCCGGCCACCAGGCAAACCGGCCAGTCGGAGCCAAACAGCAATCGTTCTGTACCAAATGCCTCAAAAATTGTATCCAGATAGGGTTTTAAATCTTCCTCTGTCCAGTGTTTCCAATCTGCTTCCGTAATCATGCCGGAGACCTTACAATATACTTTTTTATTTTGTGCCAGAATTCTCATCTGAGTAGCCCATGGTTCTATTTTTCTACTTTTGATATCTGGCTTGGCCAGGTGATCCACAACAAATTTTTGTTCAGGGAAGCGCTCCACAAATTCAATTGCCGCAGGCAACTGCTTTGGATAGATTAAAATATCATAAGTATAATCATATTGTTTTAACAATTCAATGCCTCTGCAAAAATCTTCTCTTAGCAAAAACCGGGCATCAGGTTCAGCCTGTACAATGTGTCTGAAACCCTTCAGCGCCGGAGCAGTCTCCTTATAAATTGCAATACTTCTTTCTACTTCTTTGTCTGTGAAATCAACCCAGCCTACCACACCTTTTATAAAATGATGTTGCCTGGCAATATCTAAAAGAAACCGGGTCTCCTCTTCGGAAGGGTCTGCCTGCACTACCACACTACCGGCCATTCCATTTTCTTTCAATACTGCAAACAAATCCTCCGGCATAAAATCCCTCCGTATGGCTGCCATCTCCTCCGTGATCCAGACATCCCGTCCGGAATCGTATTTCCAAAAATGATGATGAGCATCTATATGCATGGTTGAAGGGTTAAATGGTTTTGATGGTTATATGGTTCCAATGTTCCAGCGTTCCAATGTTCCAGCGCTATAGCTTGAATTGACTTTTGACTTACAACACTTACGACTTGCAAACTGCGAATTGCAAACTGCTCACTGCTTCATCCCAGCGCAAACATTTTTTCCATCAATACCCATTTCTCTCCCAGTTTTGCAAAAGGCAGGGCCTGCTGATATTTCCACATCAAGGCCTCCCATTCCTGTACTTTCGGATTAGCTGCATCCATTTCAGCCTTCTTTTCAAAGGAAAAGGAATCATTTACCTCCATAATCATAAACAACCGGTTGCCTGCCCGATAGATATCCATCAACTCTATGCCCGCATCCAAAATACTCTTTTTAATTTCCGGGGGAATATTGCGATGATAACGTTCATATTCTACTATCAATCCGGGGTCATCCTTCAGGTCTAATGCCAGACAATATCGTTTCATAGTTGAAT
>CAYRBD010000028.1:0-27315 GCA_964422465.1 uncultured Chitinophagaceae bacterium | reverse complement strand
TTCAATACCTGCCTGCTGCTCCCCAGTCCGTCTATTCCGCATTCCACTATATCACCCTCTTTCAGGTAAGCCTGCGGGTTCATTCCCATTGCTACACCGGCGGGGGTTCCTGTTGATATAAAATCCCCGGGCATCAGGCTCATGAACTGACTAACATAGCTAACCAGAAAAGGAATATTAAAAATCAGGTTACTGGTGTTTCCATCCTGCCGGGTTTCTCCATTTACCGTAAGCCACAAACGCAAATTATTCACATCCTTAATTTCATCCTTTGATACCAGCCACGGACCAATAGGCGCAAAAGTGTCACAACTTTTACCTTTTACCCATTGCCCGCCCCGCTCAATCTGAAAGGCACGTTCACTATAATCGTTATGCAAACAATACCCCGCCACATAGTCCATTGCTTCTTCTTCAGAAACATAAGTCGCTTTTTTGCCAATAACAACTCCAAGTTCTACTTCCCAATCCGTTTTTACACTGTTTTTTGGAATAGTCACCTGGTCATTCGGGCCTGTAATTGATGAGGTGGACTTGAAAAAGAGAATAGGTTCTTTTGGAGGAGTAGCATTAGTCTCTCTCGCGTGATCGGCATAGTTCAGCCCAATACATACGATTTTAGGAATATGATTTATAGGCGTCCCTAAGCGGGTTCCTTCTTCTACCTTCGAACATTGAGATTTATGCTTTTCCCACCAGGCCTTTAACCGATTGATCCCATCGGAAGCCAAAAATTCAGGGTCAAAATCTGCTCCAAAGGTGCTCACATCATAAATTCCCTCTTCCGTTTGTATGCCCGGTTTCTCTTGTCCCTTTTCTCCAAATCTAACTAATTTCATAGTTTTTGTTTTTATATTTTATTTTGTTTCGAAATAATATGCTTTTAAAGTATTAATCTTAATGGAAGTAGTGGTACACACTATTTCTTTCAGTTCATTAAATTTTCCTTTCTTACCAATAAAACCCAAAATACAGGAATTGGGTTTATCTCCTTTTTTAAGAGAAATCTTATCAAAATATTGAGGAGGAGGAAAATCCGCTTTATCCTGTGCTTTATTGCCACCAAACTGGATATCCACTTTAAAAGTCTTCGGATTCTCAGTTGGATAAACCTGAACCGTAAAATCATTATTGGTTACCTCATCCTCCATATTTGCCTGATAAGTAGCTACCGGCTTATTCAGGTCCACTTTTTCTTTTTTACTTTTTGCCTTCGGCCTGTCCTCCGGTATGGCAGATTGGGAAGTTTTGTTTTCCGATTTCTTATTCTGCTCCTTTCCTGTCTGATTACATCCGGGAAGCGTCCCCAGGCATAAAACTAAACCGGCAAAAATTAAAAACCCTCTTCTCATTTCTTTTTCATTATCCATTTGTTCCTTGGTGGCGCTTTCAATATCTTTTTCCCAAGCGTTACTTCAATAATATTATCAATACTTTTTTTATCTGCATCCTGCAAATAGAAAAATACCCCCTCCGGTATTTGTTTAAATTTCACTTCTTTTCCATTGTAATACTTTGCAGAAGTTATTTTTTGATTTATTCCCCGAATAAATAACAATCCATCTTCAGGATATTTTAACACATGAATATACTGCTTTCCTTCTTTTTGAGTTGTTACACCCCATTCCCGGGGGCTTAAAAATCCCTGCCGGGTACCATAAATGCTATTCCCGTATTCATCCATCCATTGGCCCACTAATTTAAGAGTATCTACAAATTCAGGTTGAATAACCCCATTGGACATAGGCCCCACATTCAGCAGCAGGTTGGAATTCATTCCTGCATCCCGAACCAGAAAATGAATAATGTCTTTCACACTTTTGTAATGCCTGTCGTTAATATTAAATCCCCAACTGTTGTTCATCGTCTGACAGGATTCCAGCGGAAGCTGTTCGCTTACACCTCCCTTATTCCATCCATGGGAATTAGCTCCCGGAAGGTCTTTTTCAAATTCCTGCACATCTTCTCCTGCCCTTGGCGTATGATGATGGTTGTTTACAATAAGAGCCGCAGGTTGCAATTTATGAATAAGCGCATAAATCTCATCCAAATGCCAGTCTGCATCCTCGCGCTCCCATTCACCATCAAACCATATACCCCCTATCGGACCATAATGGGTCAGCAATTCTGTCAGTTGCTGTTTCATGAAGGCAATATAATGATCCCAATCTGCATTTGCAGGTTTACCGTTCACTATTTTGTGTCCAAAGCCATAATCCGGACGCCCCCAATCCAGTAAGGAATAATAAAAAAACAACTTAATCCCCTGTTTATGACATTCTTCAGCCAGCGCCTTCATCGGGTCTTTTCCCCAAGGGGTCGCATCCACAATATTATAAGGCGATGCCTTCGTCTCAAACATACTAAAACCATCGTGATGCCGCGAGGTAATGGTAATATACTTCATCCCGGCAGCCTTAGCCAGCGAAACCCACTCTTTGGCATTAAATTGGGAGGGATAAAAACAGGAAGCCAGGCGAGAATAATTCTTATACGGTATCTTCTGATTGTGCATCACCCACTCGCCATCCCCCAAAATACTGTATATCCCCCAATGGACAAACATGCCAAATTTACGATTTTGAAAATCCGTACGTGCCTCCAGGTTCGACTGAGAAGGCTGATAGTTTTCCTGTGCATAGCAGGCCATTGAAATACAGGTAATAGCCAATAAGAGTGTGAGTTTTTTCATTAGTCGTTAGTCATTAGTCGTTAGTCATTAGTCGTATGTTTTGCCAACTGCAAATTGCCAACTGCCAACTACAAATCAGGTATTCAATTTTATAAATCCTCCGTCAATAGGATAATCCGTACCGGTAATAAAAGAGGCTTCGTCAGAACAAAGATACAACGCCAGGGCGCCTACTTCTTCTGGTTCTGCCATCCTGCCAATAGGTTGTGTTTTGCTGAGTTGATCAAACATTTCCTTTTCCCTTCCAGGATAATTTTTTTTCAAAAATCCATCTACAAAAGGGGTATGTACCCTGCCGGGGGAAATGCTGTTGCAACGAACCCCTTTTTCAATAAAATCTTTAGCCACAGATTGGGTCATGGTATATACCGCTCCCTTGCTCATGGAATAAGCAAAACGGTCTGCAATGCCCACATGTGAGGCCACGGAAGCCACATTTAAGATCACGCCCTTTTGTTGCTTTTCCATTTGCCCGATTGCTGCATACATACAATTATAGACTCCTTTCACATTTACATTATATACCCGATCAAAATCGGCTTCAGTAGTGCTGCTCAGGGTCCCCACATGAGCTACGCCGGCACAACATATCAGAATATCCACCTTGCCATCCTGATCAATAATTTTTTTAAGAGTAGATTTTACCTGCTGCTGGTCCGACACGTCTGCTACAAAAACCTGTGCTTCGCCCTCCTTATCTTTTATCTGATGCGCCGTCTCTTCAGCGCCCTTTTCATTTAATTCTATGATCCTGACCTTTGCTCCTGCGCTGGCAAATGTACGGGCGATAGCCTGCCCTATTCCACTTCCTCCGCCGGTAATGATCACATTTTTCTCTGATAAATCAAACATGGTTGTCATTTGCTTCCTTAATAATAAAGGGCTAAAAGTATTCATAATCTGGCAAACAAACTGATGTTATTTTAGCAAACTCTGCCATTTTTTTACCGAATTAGACCTTTGTATCCCAAAAAGAACATCAAATTGGGTCAATCGGGATTTTTCTTTACCTTTTCACCAAAAAACAAATGGCACTCTCCTGGCATAAAGGTGTTTTTTCTCATATTAGTCAAATTACCCCCAATACGCGGCTTTTTTTCATCAAATTTGAAGAAATTCCCACTTTTGATTTCGAGCCCGGACAATTTGTAACCCTTGATCTGCCCATTCATGAGCGGCCTTCCCGCCGCTGGCGAAGTTATTCCATCGCTTCCGCACCCAACGGCAGCAATGAAATTGAGCTGGTAATTGTTTTTCTGGAAGGCGGCGCAGGCTCTAACTACCTGTTTAACGAAATAAAGGTAGGCAGGGAAGTAGCTGTCCGGGGCCCTCAGGGCATTTTTACCCTTCCGGAGAACATGGATCGAGACCTTTTTTTCATCTGCACCGGAACGGGTATCGCGCCTTTTCGGTCCATGCTACACTATATCAGGGATCATAACATAACGCTGTCTCATCATATTTATCTTATCTTTGGCACCCGGCGGCAGGAAGACCTCCTGTATCCGGAGGACATGCGGCAATTAGAAAAAGACCTCAAAAACTTTCATTATATCCCGACTCTTTCCAGGGAAACGTGGGCCGGAGAGACCGGATATGTGCATCCAATATATGAAAGACTAGCTGCCGACCGGCGTCCTGTTGACTTTTACCTCTGCGGCTGGAAAGAAATGATTAAAGAAGCCAGGCAGCGAATCAAAGCCATGGGATACGACCGAAAGGCAATACACCAGGAATTATTTGGATAGAAAACAAACTTATGGAAACACAAACATTAGGAACAACTTTTTTAAAAGAACTGGAGGCTGAAGCTCCTGCCACCCGAAAATGCCTGGAAAGGATCCCCGCGGAACTTTTCAACTGGAAACCGCATGAAAGATCTATGCCTATGGGATACCTTGCTCTGCTAGTAGCCGAAATTCCCAAATGGATCAGCCATATGGTAGAAAAAACCGATATTGACTTTGTTACCTTTCCTCATTTTCAACCTAAAACCACAAAAGAACTGGTTCATCATTTTGATGAAAATATGGAAAGTGCTAAAAAAGCCTTACGATCTGTCACCAATGAAACACTGGAAGAAGTTTTTTTTCTTAAAGCCAATGGTCGGGAGCTTTACAATTCTCCTAAAAAGGAAAACATCAGCTCTTCCATTAATCATATGGTTCATCATCGCGGTCAGTTAACGGTTTACATGCGGCTCAATAACATTGATGTTCCTTCTATATACGGGCCCTCCGCAGACGATAAAAGTTTTTAAATGCCTTCTTTTACAGACCAGTTGAACCGAAGCATCCGGCTTCCTGCATTACCCAAACGGATGGTATCGCTGGTTCCTTCCCAAACGGAACTACTGGCCGATCTCGGCCTGGAACAGGAAGTGGCTGGTATTACAAAATTTTGTATTCACCCCACAGACTGGTTCAGAAATAAAACGCGGGTAGGCGGTACCAAACAATTGCATCTGGACAAAATACGTGCGTTACAACCTGATCTGATTATCGCGAATAAGGAAGAAAATGAAAAAGCGCAACTGGAAATCTTGATGCGGGAATTCCCCGTCTGGATAAGCGATGTAGATACATTGCCTGCTGCTTTAGATATGATCCGGTCCGTGGGCGCCCTTACGGGAAAAGAAAAAAAAGCTGTTGAACTGGCAACAGAGATATGCAGGCGTTTCCAAACATTAAATCCTCGCCTGCCAGCGAAAACAAAAACAGCCTATTTTATCTGGCGGGACCCCTGGATGGTGGCGGGAAGCCAGACTTTTATCCATGATATGCTGCAGCGCTGCGGTTTGAAAAATTGCTTTGAGCATCTGCCACGATATCCTGAGATTACTTTACAACAATTGCATGAAACCAACTGTGAACTGATCCTGCTTTCCTCCGAACCTTATCCTTTCGGCGAAAAACATCTTGCAGATTTCAGAAAGCGATTCCCCAAAACGGATATCCGCCTGGTAAACGGAGAAATGTTTTCCTGGTATGGCAGCCGCCTGCTGCAAACGCCCGAATACTTTTTGAAAAATTTTATGTAGTCAGGTATTTAAAACTCGCTATCGTGATATTTAATAGTTTCAGGCAGTTAATATTGAGTTTCTAAAGGCACTTAAATAGTCACGTAGCGACTAAATATCGGTAAAAACTTATGAATTCCCCCTTCTCTATTGTCGCATAGCGACTAAACTATAAACGAGTAAACAACGCCACTAGTGTAAAGTTAAGTATAAATTGTCTCCTTATTATTGTCTCCTTATTGCCTCCTGCGGATTACACACCTGCCTGCAAAGGCAGGGATAAACGCAGAAGTCGATTATATAATCAGCGAAAATCAGCGGGAGAACTTTTACGTCAGTTTAATCATAACACGACACTAGAAGTAAATGGCTGGTCCAAAAATTTTATTCAATAAGCACCTTCGTCATTCCATGATAATGGTTTTGAAGATCATGAACATAAAGCCCGTCTTCAAACTCCCGAAAATGTGCGCCGTGGCAATCCAAAATGATGCGGTTTTTATTTTCCTTATCAGGATAGGTAAGAGTGAAGGTGCTATGACCATGTCGATAAACCAGGGAGCCGTTATCACTTGGTTCCAGTGCAAAATCAAAAAATTTTAGCCACTCCTCGTCCAGCAGAATAGGAAATACATCTTTGGGATAATACCATCCCAACTCTTTTTTGACAACCACGCCAATTCTTTCGACGCTTTTTCGTTCTACTTTTCCTGTGAAGCGTTCGCCTTCAACTTCCACCTGAACCCAGTTACCCAGATGGACATTATGAATATCTACCATAGTGTAAATTTTGATTAAATATCCGATTTTTTTTGAAATAATCAATAACTTACCCTGTTTTCAACAAAAATATAGCTATCTTATCATGTTTGAGTATCTTTGCACCCTACTAAAAAAATAAAAGACTATGGCTTCAAAGAAGATTACTGACCTTTTGGGAGACCAGGCTGCTTTTCTGCTGGATCACAAATGTACAACCATTGATAAATCTACCATTTCTTTACCAGGTGCAAGTCATGTGGACGACATCTGGATCAACTCTAACCGTAATAATCAGACGCTCAACAGCCTCCAAACGCTCCTGAGCCACGGAAGGCTGGCAGATACCGGCTATTTGTCTATCTTTCCTGTAGATCAGGGTATAGAACATAGCGGCGGCTCCGCTTTTGCCCCCAATCCCA
The DNA here is from genome assembly GCA_964422465.1 of uncultured Chitinophagaceae bacterium. GTDB lineage: Bacteria > Bacteroidota > Bacteroidia > Chitinophagales > Chitinophagaceae > FW021-bin31. The sequence continues at coordinate 20,423 of CAYRBD010000028.1, read as the reverse complement.
TTTATTTTGACCCGGAAAACATCATCAAACTGGCCATCGAAGGCGGTTGTAATGCTGTCGCTTCTACCTTTGGTGTTTTGGGGCTCATGTCCAGAAAATATGCCCACAAGATTCCTTTTGTGGTAAAGATCAATCATAATGAACTCCTGAGTTACCCCAATACCTTTGATCAAACCCTCTTCGGCACTGTAAAGAGCGCCTGGAACATGGGGGCCGTTGCTATTGGAGCAACTATCTATTGGGGTTCTGATGAAAGCCGGCGCCAACTGAAGGAAATTGCTGAAGCCTTTGAATTAGCCCATGAACTGGGAATGAGTACCATCCTCTGGTGCTACACCCGCAACAACGCTTTTAAAGTAGATGGCGTAGATTACCATACCTCTGCCGACCTGACCGGACAGGCCAACCACCTTGGCGTAACTATCCAGGCCGATATTATTAAACAAAAATTACCCACCAACAACGGCGGATATCTCGCTACCAAACATGGGAAGACCAGTCCTCTTGTATATGAAAAATTAACGAGCGACCATCCCATTGACCTTTGCCGTTACCAGGTTTTAAACTGCTATAGCGGGCGGATAGGGCTCATAAATTCCGGCGGTGCCTCCGAGGGAGACAACGACCTGGAAGCTGCAGTAACTACCGCTGTTATTAATAAACGCGCGGGCGGAATGGGGCTCATACTCGGCCGCAAGGCATTTCAACGCCCTTTTAAAGAGGGAGTAGAAATGTTAAATGCCATTCAGGATGTTTACCTGGATGAGTCCGTTACTATAGCCTAAAATTAAGGACTTATTATGCCAAACTTTTTTCAACGCATCAAAAAGGGCATTTCTACCTCTACCGAGGAGAAAAAAGAAACTCCCGATGGTTTATGGTTTAAATGCCCCAGATGTAAACATACCGTAACCAGGAAAGACCTCAGAGAAAACCTGTACGTATGTGAAAAATGTAATTACCACAACCGGATCAATTCAGGAGAATATTTTGAAATCCTGTTTGATGAGGGGAAGTTTAAAGAACTTTTCCCCAATATCTCTCCAAAGGATTTTCTTGGGTTTACAGACATGAAAGCCTATTCTAAAAGGTTAAAAGATGCTCAAAAGAAAACAGGCCGGAAGGATGCGTTAACTGTAGGCACCGGCAAAATAAATGAAAAGGTAATAACCATCGCCTGCATGAACTTCGATTTTATCGGCGGGTCTATGGGTTCTGTGGTAGGTGAAAAAATTGCCCGGGCCATTGATTATTGTATCTCTCATCGATCCCCCCTGCTGATCATCTCCAAATCCGGAGGAGCCCGGATGATGGAAAGCGCTTTCTCCCTGATGCAAATGGCCAAAACTTCAGCCAAACTTACACAACTGGCAGAGGCCAAACTCCCTTTTATCTCCTTAATGACGGACCCGACTACGGGGGGCGTCACGGCTTCCTATGCTATGCTGGGAGATATTAATATAGCCGAACCCGAAGCGCTTATTGGTTTTGCCGGCCCCCGCGTCATCAAAGAAACCATTAAAAAAGACCTGCCGGAAGGATTTCAGCGTTCCGAATTTTTACTCGAACACGGGTTTTTGGATTTCATTGTAGAACGGAAGAAGCTGAAACAAAAGTTGAGTGATGTAATCGAATTGCTGACCTAAGCCTCTTAAAAAAGATGGTTACGCAAGTTAAAAATCGTTCCGCCTATTTCGAATACCATATTCAGACAAAATATGTTGCCGGGATTATATTAACAGGGACAGAAATAAAGGCAATACGCGAGGGGAAAGCCAGTTTTAATGATGCCTATTGCTACTTTAATTCCAAAGAAGAATTATTCTTGAAAAACCTGCATATTTCCGAATATTCCCATGGCACGTATGCCAATCATGATCCCTTGCGAGAGCGCAAGCTGCTCCTCCAGAAAAAAGAACTACGCAAGCTCCAGACCAAAATTAAGGAAAGAGGTTTCACCATCATTCCTTTGCAAATGTTCATCAATCAAAAAGGGCTGGCTAAAGTAGAAATAGGATTGGCCAAGGGGAAAAAGTTATATGATAAAAGAGAAAGCATCAAAAGAAAAGATACGGAAAGGCAGATGAATCGGGATTTGAAGCGTTACTAAAATCATAAAATCTTTAGCTGATCATGGTTAAAAAAGTATCCTGCGTCTTTCTTTTCGTAGCCTTTTTATTACTCTCTGTCAGTTTCGGTTGTAAAAACAAAACTGCCAAGAACCACACGGATTCTTCAGATTCTCTCTTTCGAGACTCCGACAGCTATATTGTTATCACAAATAAAGGAACCCAACCCAGTTTATACGAAATAAAAAGCAACATTCATGTCGTACTCGATTCTCTTTCTTCGGTAAAAGTACGGGATAGGCTGAAAAGTGGGAAACAACTTCTGCGCCTGGACGGGAAAGGGCAATTCAGCATTGATAACGATTCCCAACCTGTTGTTATTTATACCGGAATGATGAAGCTAAGTATGCAGGCCGTGGACTTCCAGATCAATGCATACAGCAGCAGCCCCGGACAATCGCTCAAGGTCTTTAGCGGGCAACTGATCGCCACAAAATCCTATCCCAGCGATTTCCCAAATACAGATACAATACACAAAGGAGAAATGATCCTCATCAATCGGGATATCGACCTGATGGAAAAAGAAACCTTTGACACGGCAAAAGCCTCGCATTAGGCCCGGCGATTTCCCTTATCTTTGCAAAAAATAAATGACAATGAAAAAGACCGTCATCTGGATATCCGTTGTGCTTATTAGCTGCTTTGCCGTATCCTGCGATACCCTGCAACCCATGGCCGGCGGGATAGGCTCCAATTCGGGCACCACTTCTTCATCCGGCAGCGCTACCTCCACCCCTACGGGCAATGAGATCAACTCTGCCCTGAAACAGGTGCTGGATATGGGCATCAAGCAGGGCGTAGAGCAGGTGTCTCAAAAAGACGGCTTTTTTAAAAATGCCCTTATTAAAATTTTATTCCCTCCCCAGGCCCAAAAGGTAGAGCAAACGCTCCGGAAGATCGGCATGGGGAATATTTGTGATCAATTTATCCTTTCCGTAAACAGGGCTGCAGAAAATGCCTCCAAAGAAGCTTTGCCCATTTTTGTAAATGCTTTGAAAAGAATGAGTTTCAGCGATGCCACCCGGATATTACTCGGTTCCGATACGGCAGCTACGCATTATTTCAGAACCGCTACCACCAGTGAGTTGGCTAAAAAATTTCAACCGGTGATCAGCAAGAGCCTCAACCAGGTAGATGCCACAAAATATTGGGGAACCATTACAAACCAATATAATAAATTACCCCTTGTGCAACCGATCAACACCGACCTGAGCGCCTACGTTACTCAAAAAGCCATTGACGGTCTTTTTCAGATGGTAGCCCAAAAAGAAATTCAGGTAAGGGATAATATTTCAGGAAGAAGTACACCGCTGTTGAAAAAGGTATTTGATTATGCGGATAAGAAGCAGTAGAAAGTTCATTCACTTCTCATAATGGCCTTTGAGGGAAAGGATATCAAGGATTTGAATTGTATTTTTTTCGGAAATCATATAAATCATTCTGTGTTCCTCATCTATCCTTCTGGACCATAAACCAGAAAGTTTGTACTGTAAGGGTTCCGGTTTACCAATTCCTTCAAAAGGATGCAATTTGATATCTTCAATCAGGTAAGAAATTTTCTTTTGATTTTTCTTATTTCCGGATTTCCTCCAATATTTGAGGTCTTTCAAGGCTTTAGGAGAATAAATTACTTCCATAAGTCTTCTGTTTTGATAGCCTTGCCTTTGCCTGCTTCTATATCCTTTTTGGCTTTTAAAATTTCTTTTACAAATTCAGGGTCATAAGGACTTTCTTCTCCAGCAACCGCAGTACAACTTTCGTTCTTAGCCTTCTCAAAAGGAATTTTCATTTCTTTAAAGATCACTTTCAGGGCATTGAGTTGTGCCTTATTCCTTGGATGAATGGTTAGCGCTTCCATAACATTTCTGATTGTGTTAGGACAAATATAGCGATTTTTGGAATAGTGAATAGCGGTGGTTTAGGTCCCGGGTATTGTAAACAACCGAATAACGGGCTTTCTAAATCTCCATCCCAAAATGACCAGAAGGATAACCAGGATTCCCCATCCCCATTTCGGGAAATGAAAAGGAGCTTCAAGCGGCTGTGCAAGCGGCCTGTTATTGCCATAATAAACCAACCCGGCCCAATAATAAGGTAACTTGAGTACCGCATTCCTTTTATTATCAGAAATCCAGTCTTTTTTGGCCCGGTATAGTGCTTCCGCTTTATTCCCGCTCTGCTGTAATTTTTTATAAAAAAGCGCTGTTAACCGTGCCGCTGTTTCGTCATTGATACTCCACAGGGCCGCTACCACGCCCCCGGCGCCGATGGCCGTAAATTCACGAGCCAGGCTAAGGACGCCCTCACCGGGAGACAACAGGCCATTGGCTGTCTGGCAGGCGCTGATTACTACCAGGGCGGGACGCACACGCGGGGCGTACAAGTCTGCAAGAAATATTTTCTGATCCGCCATCTGCAAAGCCGGAATCTGTTTTTCTCCAATTAAAAAAGCATGGGTACTGATATGTATGACTTCGTTGGTTTGCATAGATTGCAACAATTCCTTCGCCGTGGCGCTCTTATTCTTATAGTAATACCCCCGAATAAAGCTTCGGATATCCCGTTCTTCTTCTTTTACACCGGCAAGGACGGCCTCTTTACTGTTTTCAGGCGGACTAATGAAGAAACCGGCAAAACCCTCGCGCTTCCCGGATGTTGAAAATTCTTCCTGAAGCCTGTTCCAGACAGCAAGCGAATAGCTCTGGCCGGTAACGGCTTTCAATAATAAATAAGGCCAGTCCTGAGGGTTAGAATGATAACCCGAATCAGTAAGCAACGCTTCAAAAGGCAATTTACCCAACACCCCGTCCGGGATAATAAACAGTTTAGTATGTTTTTCCAATCCCCCCAAACCAATCTTGCTGTAAAGAGCATAGGCTTTTTCAAAATATTCCTCCGGATGATTGATCAGGGCCTGTGGCCCCCCGGCAAACCAATGGTTGATAAAACTTAAAGTCTTTTCTTTTAACTGATCGGCCTCCCCGAGGGAAGAAAAAGTCTTAATGCCCTCGCGGTTAATCCGAAAGCCATACCATTTTTTGAAACCGGAAAAATATTCCCAGGCTATGGCTCCACGGGGTAAACGAGTAAATAATTTTTTAACATCAACCGCAGGATTCCATTCAATTACCGGGTAATGGTCTTTTATTTTCCGGACCACCAGAGACAACTCATAACGGGTTTGCCCTATTTTTTGTTGCCACCGCATGCTATCCCCTCCATTATTTTGCAAGATGGCATCCATATAAGAATGGGTATAAAATGCAATGGCCTGGTGCAACCGGCTTTGTTTGATGAACAGGCTGTCTTTATTTTGAATACGAGCGGAAGTTATGTTTTTCTGCAAATCGTCCAAAAGTAAACGTGCTTTCTGCTGTTCGGTAAATTGCAGGGCTATTTCCGCATAGCGCTCTTTCCCTGTTTTTTTATACAATTGATAAGCCAGTCTTATCGCTTCTTCGGTGGTTTGCAAACTTTGCTGCTGCAAAAGCCGCCTGGCCTCTTTGCTAAAAATGGTTTCTCTTAACTCCTGCAATACGACTGCTGCTTTTTGATAACCTGCCAATGCCCGATCCGCCTCACCCATCCGATTCAAAAGTTCTGCCTTTCCTGTAAGAGCGTCCAGCAAAGTATTTTCTGCATAGAGGAGAGAATCTACAGGCCATTCCTTTTTCTCATTATACTCCGGAAGCAAGCCATATAGCGCTTTGTTAAAATGCTGTAATCCAATTTGAAAATCCTTTTGAGAAAGGTACACTTGTCCCAGGGCCACCTGAATTTTCATTTTTTCCCGTTGTCTGGATCGGGGAAAATCCTTTTGGAAAGTATAAAAAGCCCGAAGAAAAAATGTTTTTGCCTTTTCGAAATGTTTTCTTTTCTGAGAAATATCTCCCGCCGTAATCAGGGCGCCAGCATACCAATAAGCCGCATTGGAACCGGTTTGAACAGTTTTAGCTGAAAAAAGCCGGATCGCTTTCAGAATGAGGGAATGAGCCGGTCCCAATTCTCCTTTTTCCTGCAGGATATCGGCCTTGGTGCTCATCAATAAACCCTGAAGTGCCGCCCCTGCTTTTACACTTTTTAATCCTTTTTCAGCATAAACCAACGCCTCTTCCAGTTGACTATTCCATCTGGCGGTGGTGCTTAAATTGGCATAAGCTGCGGCTACCTGCATGGAATCTCCCATTCGCTCTGCCAACTTTAATCCTTCTTTCTGGATAAAAGTTGCACGTTCGTAATCCCCAAGACGGGTATAATTGTTGCCCAAAGGTTTGATCAGGTATTCCAATACTTCATTGTCATGAACTGCCTTTGTCTTTTGAACCAGTTGGTACGCTTTTTCATATACATCGGTAGATTTCAAGATGTTGCCTTGTTGTAATTCATAATATCCTGAAAAAATAAGAAGATAAAACCAGGATACCTGCTCGGCAACAGTTTGTGGTTCCCGCCAGATAGCGTTAAGAGGAAGCATCAATTCATGATAATGGGCAACAGGATCAGCCGCCAGGAAATCATACCAAGCATTCAGCCAGCCTTCCAATTGGTCTTCTTCTTTTAAACTGTCTAACTTTTGTTGAAAAGGGAGAGGAAGGATTTGTTGTGACTTTTCGAGGGAATCCTCAAATACATCATGCCCTGCGGCAGCATTTTTTAGCGGTAATAAAAAAACGATACTCAATAGAAAAAAAGCAACTGTATTTTTAACTGTTTCTTCCATAAATCTCTGGATAAACAGGAAGTACCGCCCGGTTTTAAAACCGCCAAATGCCGTACACCATTAACCCGGTTTTGGCAGGAGAGAAAAAATGCAGCAAGCGAATACCCAATGCGGGCCCTGCTCTTACCCGGCCCACGTTGACATCAACGAAAGCGGCGGGATTTATATTTGTAAAAGAATGTTTCTCCCTCACGGTTTTCCCTACCAGGTCTAAAATAGTACTGTCCCGGAAATTCATCAACCGGGTTTGCGAAGTAACGCTCGTTTTTTCATACAAATTACTTTTCAGCCACAATCCGGCTCCCATCCCAAACCAGTCGTTCCAATTCTTTCTGATTTCCAAAGGCACCACATTCAGGCTCATCAGCCTTCGCTCTGTTGAGCTTCCTCTTCCTGTAACTATATATTTCCCTCCCAGGATGCCGGTGTCCCGGGGTTGCTCAAGCGGATGAAACCGCGAGGTCTTAGCCTTTCCATAGATACCAAGGTAAACCTCTGCCTGAAAATAAGCCCGGTAAGGCGAATAAGGCGCTAAGGCCGCACCTACTATAAAAGGAGAACGCTCCCCCTGCTCCTCATTGAACCCTTTCAGATAACCCGCGATAAGAGCCGGGGAGATTCCGTGGATATAACGCGTATGCATTTTGTTGGTATAAACCGGCTCGTTCGAATCAAAAACAATCCCAGCCCGCGACCAGAAAGGAAGTTTAGGAGGTTTTTCTTTAAACCGGATGTGATACGTCACAAACCCCCGGGTAGAATCTTTATCCTCCACTCCCTGCTGGCGGATACCCGGCAGGTAAACATTTCTAAAAATAAAATGAATGCTGTCTTTTGAAATCAGGGTATCCAGGCAACTTTGTCCGGGACGGGCCGTTTTACAGGGGATGCACTCCGGATAAAGGTCGTTCACTTCCAAAGTAGCAGGGTCCATCGCCTCTGGTACTTTTACACCTACATCTATGGTTTTTGCGGGGCCTTTCCCTGTATTCTGGAACCGGACTTTATACTTAAATTTCTTATGTTTCCCCATTAGCCGGTAATTCAGCCGCCGGTTGCTCAACATCAGGCGGTTGGGATCGTGAGAAGCAACTATTTGCAAAGCGAGTTCACTCTCGAGTATCGGTTTTACAGGATCGTCAGGGATCAGCATGGCGCTAAGGGTAACCGTAGCATTCGTATCTTTAATCATTTCGGGAGTGGTATGCAAAACAGCAAATACATAGCGCGTTTCACCGGGTTTCATATCACTGAAATGCAAAGTGTTGTGCGTATCAAAGCGATTCTGTTTTTGCAACAAAAGGCTTACAGCAGCGCTGTTGCTTACCAAGGTAGCGTCTGTTACCTGATTGGGTCCGTGAGCAGCTGCATACACGGGAACGACCTTTCCCTGCCTGCAGCGCGCCAATAGTTGAGCCATTGTAGCAGTTCTTTCTTCATGATATTTTCTAAGATCAGTCAGTCCAAAATTTTTCTTTTTAAATTTTTTATCATTATAAAACAATACGAGAGAGCCGCTCAAAGGACGTTCCTCCTTTCCGGCATTTTGATAACCAATGATGCAAACCATATCCTCCCCCGGTCTGGGCATGCGGTTTACTTTTAACTGAAGCCGGTGTCCTTTATCAAAAAAACCACCGTGGTTATAATTAGACGCCAGCCTGCCGCTGTTTTTCACCCCCACCCGCCGCGGATGAGTAGGAGGCGCCTTCCCATCGTCATAGTTATTGGTAGCATATAGTCGGACGGTATAAGTGCCACTGTCGGGAAACGCGTGTGCCGGATTTTCGTCAAAGCTGAAATCTCCGTCTCCAAACTCCCAGAAATAGGTATAAAAAGTTTCCGGGGCGCCGGCGATCTGCCGAAGCGGTCGTAAATGTGACTGAAACTGAATATGGGAATCCTGCGTCCTCCAACTAATTTGAGGGGACAAAGTATCACCGGATTGCGCCAACAAAGGTTCTCCACTACAAAAAATAAAAAGCAAACTCAGAGCGGGTAAAACCCGTTGGGTAAAAATAGACATGGTACGCTGTTTTTAGAGTTCATCCTAATGGAACAGGATGTGAAAATAAGATAATATTTTCGAGATACAAAAAAACCAGCCCTTGGAAAAGGGCCGGCTGTATTCATAGGGGGGTAATCAACTCAGTTTTTCAAAACTTTGATTTCTGTTCTTCTATTGGCCTGATGTTGTTCATCAGTACAAGGCACGCCATTCACACATCCGTTCACCGGGCGGGTTTCTCCATAACCTTTTGCTACCAGGCGGGAAGGATCAATCCCTTTATTAACCAAATATCGCACTGCAGCATTTGCTCTTTCCTGAGACAGTTTCATGTTGTAGCTGTCAGACCCCCTGCTATCCGTATAGGAAGACAATTCTATTGATACAGTTGAGTTTTTAGCCAACATGCGATACACATCATTCAATACTTTAGCTGCATCGGGGCGGATGTTGTACCTATCGAAATCGTAATAAATATTTTTCAATTCAAAATGAGCGCCTTCTTTCAGTTCATTCATCGACAACCGCAGGTCCACATACAGCGTCTTGCTTCTGTCCAATCCTTTGGTACTTACCTTTTCGCGATTAGAGAAGTACCCTTTCTGCTCAGCATATACGGTAAAATCAGCATTCGGTTTTAATTGAAAACGGAACTCTCCTTCTTCGTCTGACATCTGAAAGCTGTTGGCGCCGCCTTTATCCTGGTTCAGCGTTGTTTTCACATGCGGTATCTTAGTCTCCGTTTGTGCATTCAGGGTATGACCTACCAGTGTAAAACGCAAATCATTATGCAGTAATTCACGGCTGATAACCCGGGCCGCCCCTTCAAAATCGCTGCTGTTAACATGGGCTACAGTTGTTTTTATCCCGTTTAATTCTCCCTGGATCTTATAATTCCCGGGCTTCAGGTCTTTAATGGCCGGAACAGCGCCATTGGCATCCGTCATTCCCGTATAAAAGGGTTTACCTTCTTTATAAACCGTTACCTTTACGCTGCTCAGGGCAAAGCCGGTAGGTTTGTCTTTTACGGTAACCAGCAAATTCTTGGTCTGCATCTGCGGAATTACAGGAGCAGGCTGTTCTTCTTTAACAACAGGTTTTGTTTTAGTTTTCCTGCCAATCCAAAACTTTACGCCTATACTTGCATTGATAAGACCCAGGTTTTTCTTGTCAAAATCTTTTTGATAATTGTAAGCCAATTTTACAATTTCGTTGTTAGTAAAATCAACATAGGGATCGGGAGTACCGGGTTTAGCCGTTGGTTTAACATTCCCACCTGTCAATCCGCCGGCCATGATATGGCTTTTCCATTCGGGAACCATCAGATACCAATAGGAAGCGGTCGCATTAACGGATATCCGGGGAGTGATAAAATACGCCAGGCCGGCAGTACCTCTTGCCATAAAATTGATTTCTGCTTTATCCTTTACATTTCCCGGAGGGGTATATCCGGCTATGGTTTTTTGGGTAGCGCCATATTGCATGTAGAAACTCTGCCGTAATTGAACATCCGCAGCGCCAATGACTGCGCTATTGGGCTTGGAGTAGTAATCATATTGAAGCGTATTGGAAGAATTCCCCCTGCCCATCAAAAAGTAATAACCAAAGGTAGTCATTCCGGCGCCTGCCTCCAGCCCCAGGAAACCCTGTAAACGGTCCTGGCCAAACCAAAACTTCGGACCGGTCATGGCATACCAGGAACCCAGATTCGTCTTGGTAAAAGCGCTCATAGTAGCAGTGTCAAATAAAAATACCCGGTCATCCTGTGGGGCATTTTGCCACATCCAGTTATCGGGAACGGCGCTCTGGAGTGTCTCATAGCCATTCAGGCCAAAAGCCGCCCCTTTTTCATAGGGAAGTTTTCTTTCAATATTCAATCGACCGGCATCCAGTTGCCATCCCAACCCATTGTTTTTTGACCTCCAGCCAAGATTAAGTTCTCCAAAATATCCCTGATCCAGATAATAGGCCGGGTTTTCAGACAATCCATTATTCTTAAACAAATAACCCCCCTCAACCCCTACATAAAAAGAAGGCGTAACGTAGGGATAAGAGGAAGGGTTGCTCTGAAAGGATCCTTTTTGCTGTGCCTGGGTAGCGAAAAATGAGACTCCCAAAATCATGAGTAAAATCCAGAACCGAATAAGTTGATAGCTTTTCATAATTGACAAATTTTTGTTTAAAAAGGGCGCCTGAATGATTTCCGCTTTCCGGCGCGTTCATAAGGAGATACATCGAAGGAGGCTTTTGTTACCCCCTTCTTTAATTGCTTTTTGAAGTTTTGGAGTTTAATGGATAAGGCTAATCATCAATTATAAAGACAAAACGGTAACCTTATACCGGCATCAGTATATCGGTCCATTCGTGTTAAATTGATATGCAAATTCCATTGCGCTAAACAAGCCTGAAAGTTCACCTGATATGACGGGCCCTGCTATAGGCCCTCCCAAAGCATATCCAACCGCTGCGCCTGTTGCATCAGCTTCGATTATGCATCCCCAGCAAAACTCAGCCAGTTGTGCTTCCGGAAGAGTTCCTATCCATGGATTGTTCTCTGTTTGAACATAAGCCGCATTATACCAATAAGCAGAAGAATATCTGGCGATGGCACAATACAAAAGCTGTATAGTATCTGCCTTTGAATATTGCCTGCCTTTCTTACTATTTACTATATTCCCTTCTGTTGTTTTTATCTGTTTGATAAAACTCATAACATTTTTTCTTGCTGTTGTCTTATTTGACATGTCCAAACCGTTTAAGAAGATAGGGCCTGGAAAAGTAGGACCTGGACCTGGATGATTTATAATCCTACAAAGGGCAGGAAAATATTTACAAAGAAAATCATCAAACAACCCCCCTATTTTGATTCTTTCTTGTGAGCCCTGATAGACAACTAAAAAGGCCTCCTTGTTTTTCTGAGTGCCTTCCAATTGATTTTCTTCAGAAAACTTTTGAAATAAAGAAACAGCCTCCTTTTGAGTCAGTTTTTGACCCGGATCGGTATTTTGAATATAAAAATCCAAAAACTCATTATGAATAACTCCCTGCCTGTCAAAGGGGTTTTGAGGATTAGCCATTTGTTCGGCGGTAATGCTTCGGTTAGCCTCCGCAACCGGCTTGGGCGCATTTTTATCTTTTGTACAGGAGGTTGCCAAAGTAAATAACAGGATAGCAACACAGCTGAAATTCATTAATTTTTTCATCGTATTAAAGTTTTAATTGTTTATTCTATTGAATGATTTTTAATTGATCTTTCACCAAAGCCATATATCAACGGCAGCTATAGCGCTGGCTATGCCTGCTCCTACAGGGGCGCCGACACCTCCAAAAAGTGCGCCTGCGACAGCCCCGGCGGCATCTGTCTGAATCACCTCACAAGAAGGGCAATCCCTCATTGCAGCCTTTTCCATATAAGGCTTATACCAGGGATTTTCATCTTTTTGTACATATTGCAAATTATACCAATAGGCGGAAGAATATCTGGCAACAGCATAATAGGTTAAGACCACTTTACGAGCTTTATCTCCTATCTCAGTACTGTCAGAATTTATTACCTTAGCCTCAATGTCTTCAACATGTTTGATAAAAGCAAGTGTTTTACCTTTTGCAGTTTCTCCATCGGACTTACTTAGGGAAATGGGCCCAAAAGGATCATGATTAATCACTTTACAAAGCCATTCCGGCAAATGAAGAAGCTTGCAAATATTCCAATCCGGACGAAAGGGGTTCCAGGGAGACGGAGAGGACGGACGCTGAAGGAGAGCCAGGTATTCCTGAAATCCTTGTTGTTGTTTAGCCGTATAGGCCATATCGTGCTCCTTGTAGAAACGCTCGACTACCCTCATGATTTCATCCTGCGTTACCCCTTTATCCGGGTTTACCTGATGAATAAAATAATCTAAAAATGCATTGTGCATCTTTCCTTTTTCATCAAAAGGATTGGCAAGGTTTGCTATTTGTTGTTGTGTGATCAACGTTTCCTGCTCTTTGACAGGTTTGGGGGCTGTTGCATCGTTTCTTGTGCAGGAGGTAGCAATACATAATAGCAAAAAGGCTACCAGACCCAGGTTCATTAACTTTTTCATGGTACGCAAATTTTAAATAATTCCTACTCTATTTTGGCTTTTCGGAATCTGCCTTTCATAGGTATATACAGAGGTAGGTAGAAATGTTACCCCCTGTCTTAGGGAGTATGGAAAGTTTATTTATAGAATAACTAACATATAATTAAAAGAGCCCCGGGTTCACTGTTTGCGAACATGAGGGGCCCTTTTAATAGCTGAAGTAAGTCGCAGCTGAATGAACGGCTGCCCAGCCTGCAACATAAAGTCCTGCTAACCACCCGCCGGATGTTGCACCGAGATACACAGTAACTGGGTCGTCGATGTGATCGATCGCACCGCCGATATCACTAAGAGCAATATTCACAAGTTTATGCCATGGTATGCTCATAGCTGCTGGCGCATGGTGTACGGCGCCTGTTTTATTACTAAACCAAAAGGCTATGCTGTATCTTGCAACAGAACTGGAAGCGAAGAATTTCCGTTTCTGAATTTCAGGTATATCCGGAATCTTTTGTACTTCTTTTTCGATTTCTTTTATTTCATTTACAGCAGATATGTAGCCTGTCTTAAGGTTGGTCGTGTCAATATCCTGAATAGCGTTGACAACTTTCAAATAATAATCTGATAACACGCCACTTGTTTTTATCATGCGCTCCAGCCCTGATCGACTGATAGGGGAGATATATTCACTTCGAGATTCAGGGTCTTCAACCATCATTTCTTTTACTGTATTTCCGTCATCTCCATATATTTTAACGTAATATTGCTCTGTCATATTAATTAAATCCGTTGTAAGTGTCGAATTCGTCTTATGGGTCTTTAAATAATATTTTAGGAGCTCATTATGGTGATATCCAACAGAATCCTCCGGATTGTTGACATTTTTGATTTCAGATAAGATTTCGTCAGACATGTCATCCTTGTGCATCGTAATAGACTCTTTTTTACAACTTGTAAACATTATTCCTGCTATGGCAAGAATAAGAATCCCAAAATTTAAGTTTCTCATTGTGTAGATTTTTTTAAATAATTCCTACTCTGTTTTGGCTTTTCGGATTTCGCCAGAGGTTTTCCCTCTTTCTCATCAGTACATCATCCTTCGTTTAAAATTGTTACCCCCTTTCGGTAAACGCTCTTTATTAATCACTCTCCATTTTATTTCTATCTTTGTATGAGATTATTCGCTGGCGATAGAAAATAAACGATGGCAGACCGCAAAAAGACGCATACAGACCAACGCTACATCAATGGGCTTCTCAAGAATGACAACAAGGTTATTGACAGCATATACCGGGAATTCGCGCCGCACATAAAAAAATGGATTATGAAAAATAGCGGTTCCGGGGCGGATGCCGGAGATATTTTTCAGGAGGCGCTGATTGTCATCTTTCGTCAGGCTAAAGAAAAAGATTTAAAATTGACCTGTCCTTTTGAGGCTTACTTATTGATTATCGTCAAGAGGATGTGGTTCAATGAATTGAAAAAAAGAGGGCGCCGGGGGGTAACAATTGATGTAGATGAGGTATATAACCTTGGGACAAATGACAGGAAAGAACTGGAAGAAAAGATGATGGAACAGGAAAAGGAAAATAAAGTCATGCAATTTTTTGAAACCCTGGGGGAACGTTGTAAAGAAATTATCCGGCTTTGTTTGAAAAAAGGTGCCTCCCAGGAAGAAATCGCCAACCAATTGGGAATTTCCTATGCCTATCTGCGTAAAAAGAAATCCGAATGTATGGCTCAGTTAGCCAGAAAAGTACAAGCCTCAGGCCCTCAAATATAAAAAAATGCCAGAATCCGATTATGAACATATTGAGCGTTATCTCAACGATGAGTTATCCGGGGAGGATAAAAAGGAATTTGAAGAACAATTAAAAAAGGACAAGAAGCTGAGAGCAGAAGTGCGGAGCTATAAAGAAGTGAATGCCCTTCTCAGCAGAAGGCTCAATCTGTCAGAGGAGGAGCAACGTTTCCGGGACCAATTACAGGAAAGACGATCACAGTATTTTAGTCCTCAATCCAAAATTATCAACTTCTCCGCCAGGAAGTTGTGGTGGTCTTCCATGGCTTCTGTTGCTGCTGTTGCAGCCATAATCCTATTTTTGTGGGCCCCCTGGCAACAAAATTTATTGCGCAACTATGGCCAGACGCGGATGACGGTTCCAACCGTCAGAGGCAATGAGCAAAACGAGGGATTGACGCAGGCGGCTCAACTGTTTAATAATAAAAAATATAAGGAAGCGCTCCCCCTGCTGGACAGCCTGGTCCGGGTGAGCCCATCCGGCTCTCAAAACCGGTTTTTCCGGGGGGTAACCTACCTGCACCTTCTTAGAGATAATAAAGCCCGGCAGGATTTTCAGACGCTTTTCCAGGGGAACTCCATCTATAAATATGAAAGCGCCTATTTCACAGCGCTTTCTTTTCTACAGGATGGCCGGAAAGACTCTTGCATAGCCTGGCTACACAAGATTCCTCAGGATGCCGCAGTTTATCCAAAAGCTAAGAAACTACTAAAGAGAGCAAGAAAATAGGCTCCCGCTTCTCACCATCCGGGATTCTGTTTTAATTTACCATCCGGATACAATGAAATTTGGCCGGTAGGGATGGGCCATAAATAATCTTTAGGTTCTACTATCCTTTCGGGATGGTCCGGATATACGACAATATATCCATCCTTATTAAGGGTAACTTCTTTATTGGCCGGAACCTTAGCGCCAAGGAAAGCATCCGGATTTTTCTCCGTATCCATATAGTCCAGCTTATGCCAACGCAGCAAGTCTTCCAGCCGAAAGCCATCCATCATCAACTCATCTCTTCGATCTCTGCGAATCTCCCATATCAATGAAGTAACATCCTGATCCTTTTCAGGATCTACAAACGGAACACCATTAACTGCTGTACCTTGTTTTCCATTTAATTGTAAAGGCGCTACACCTGCCCTCTTTCTCAATAGATTAATGGAGATATCCAAATCATTTTGGGTCATCATATATTTTCCTAATTTATCTAACTCAGCAGATGCTTCTGCATAATTTTCCAAAGTCTCTGCCAGCCAGAAGATCGGAGCATCTGTATAGTTATAAGGTATTGTTTGCGTATCCCCTGGCTCAATAGTGTCTCCATGCGAAGCAGCCGGAGTTACCTTAGGAAGGAACTTAGTGGGACGGAAGCCGGTACTTGATTTCATTCCCCCTGCAACTAAATGTCCCAAATAGGCATAAAAATTATCTACTGTATTCAATAAGCGGTTATCCCGATTGGCACGCAAGTCATGAATATTGTTGTCTCCTTTATATTGAGGAGATAGTTTAATGGGTAACCCATCAGTACAAACATAAGATTGAATGGCTGATTTTGTTAATCCCTGATATTCAGTAGTCGCATTCGTATAACCCACGGTACTATGAGTCATTACTCCCAATTCATAATGTTTATACAAAATAACTTCGGGATTGCCAGACAGATCATACGAGCTATACACATCTTTATAATTATCACTTAAAGAATAACCTGCCTGCATCAGTTTAGCGGAGGCATCCTTACACTCCTGGAGATATTTGGCTGCTCTTTCATTATCATGCTCATTATATTCTGCCCAGGTGCCTGCAAAAAGGCAAATCCGGGATTTTAAAGCAAGCGCCACATCCGAGTTTACCGTATTAGCATCTGCCTCTGCCTTAGACCTAAGGTTAGCAACGGCAAAATCCAAGTCTGCCAGTACGCTGTCCATCACCTCGTTTCGCGGATCACGTGGCTTATAAATAGCCGAATCCTGAGAGATATCCAAAACAGTACTGTACCACGGTACGTCTCCAAACCTCTGGATCAGTTTGAAATATTCCCAGGCCCTGAAAAATCGGGCTACTCCAATCCAATGCTTTTTAGTCCCCTCATCCAAGTCCATCTTTTTCACTCTGTCAATCATCAGATTAGATTTTCGAATGTCTCCAAAGGCCCAATTTCCATCGCTCGCCGGTGCATTTTTACTAAACCGTGGAAAGGTGGGGTTGGCCTGATCGTCATTAAAACTGCTGAAATAAAAACGGCCATTAGTACCGGTGCCAAATCCAACAATAATGTCATTATAAAAACCCCAGGAAAAACTCTTTATATTGCTTTCATTCTTCCAGAAATCCAAATCTGAAAATTCATCCAGTGGTTCTTTGTTAACATATTTGGTACAGCCTGCAAAAAATAAAAGAATTGCAATAACTGGTAGGATCAGGATCGGTTTTAGATATTTTAATACTTGTCTCATGACTAATGAATTAATAAAGAGTTAAAAGGTTACTTGTACCCCAAAGGAATAATTACGCTGAAAAGGGAAAGTTCTTCCAGTGTATCCCAGCTGCCCGTCTGTAATTTCAGGATCAAGCGGTACTCCTACATTGGATAATTCAGTCAGATTTTCCCCACTCATATAAACCCTCACTTTATGTAAATGAAGTTTACCTATCAAGTCGTCTGAAAGCGTATAACCAATAGTCAGGTTTTTTAACCTGCAATAAGCCAGATTCATCAAATATTTTGTTTGTGGATAAAAGTTATTACCCCCGGCAGAAATCCCACTTATGGTGCCTCCCGAGTTGCCGGCGTAAGGTCTTGGATATTTGGCATTGGTATTATCAGGGGTCCAATAATCCAATTGATTTCTATATAAAATCTGGGCACCACTATACATGGGAATTACCATATCTCCCAATCCCCAGAAACTTCTTTTGCCAACTCCTTGTAAAAAAACATACAGATCAAAGCCATGCCACTGGCCTCCAAGTTGTACACCATAAGTATATTGCGGCTGGGTATTCCCAATCACTGTCAGGTCTCCATGATCCGTAGCCGTAGAATTACCGCCATCGATTTTCCCATCTCCATTCAGGTCTTTAAACTTTACATCTCCAGCTCCATAAACAAAATTACCACTCTCCAGTTTTTCCTGGCTGGGAGATTTAGCCACATCCTCATCGGACTGGAAATAGCCATCGGTTACAAACCCCCAGATATCACCATATACTGCACCCGAGTAATAATTATTAATTACCTGAGCCGGATTATTCCATTTGGTAATAACCGCTTTATTGTTTGCCAAACTGAGAATAGCAAATAGTTTAAAATTATCATGAATGGGATAATTTAAATGTAAATCTATTTCGAAGCCCCGGTCACGCATATTCCCCTGATTGGTTCGTGGGGCACTTGCACCAAAAGTAGCCGCTACGGTATTGGTACTAATCATCCCCTGGGTTGTTCTTTGATACCAGTCGAAGCTACCGCTGATATAATTTTTCCATAGTCCGAAATCAAGTCCAAGATCAAGTGTTTTTACTTTTTCCCAAGAAAGACTCTTAGCTACTGCCAATGGATTAGTAAAGGAATTGACTGCAACTCCGTCAACTACCCAGTTAGCAGAATAACTGTTCATAGTCGGAATAAAAAATTGTCCGCCTACATCCAGATTCCCTATTGATCCCAAAGAAGCGCGGAGTTTTAAATCAGTGAAAAGTGGTTTGATAAAATCCATAAAAGGTTCGGAACTGATCCGGTATCCCACAGACCCTGAGGTAAAGAGTGCCCATCGCTTATCCGGGGAATAAGCAGAAGAACCATCATAACGTCCGTTTACCTCAAGCAGATATTTGTCTTTATAGGCATAATTCACCCGGCCAAAAAAACCGGCATAAGCAGCGCTGCTATGGTTACTTCCCACCAACTGATCTCCTGTAGAAAGATTCAACTCCGGTTTACTGGGGTCCAGCATGTCTTTTCTCTCCGCAGAGAATCCGATATATTCATCATCTTCTGCATTCATACCAGCCATTACTGTAAGATGGTGATCCTCTGCAAAAGTATTGTCATAAGTAGCAAATCCGTTAAAACTATTTACTTTGGCCCTGTTTGTACTATATGAAGTATAATTGGAAGTTGGCTTAACATCCTCCAACGGGAAATTATCACCAGCCCACCAATTCCATAACACGGCCGGTCCACCTATATTGTGGCGAATAACATTGTCACGATTGATCGTATAATGAGCTTCAATACTCAGGTGGGGAAGGGGCCTGATCGTAGCCCCTAAATCTACCCGTGAAAAATTATCCACTACAGGGTTGGTACGAGCAACATCTAAAAAGCCACTCGGTCCCCGGAAGTAATGTCCCTGGTAAGTGCCATACGGCATATAGGCCGGCCACCGCCACATGTAATAAAAATAATCCTGATAAGCATAAGGAGCAGTATATTTAAAATTTCTATACATCAATTTAGCGCTCAAATCCAACCATTTTGTAGCCTCCGCATCTACTGCAGCCGTAACATTATACTTTTTTACATCATCCGGATTAATTTTCATAATCCCTCCTTTGTGGTTATAACCGAATGACATATAATACCCCACTTTTTTCGTACCTCCTGAAACAGATAAATCCTGTGTTTGCTGTGGAGTAAACTTTTTAAGCATCATGCCCTTGATATCCCACACGCGATAAAAATAACGAGGAGCAAGGGTAAAATCTTCCCCTGGGACCATTTCTATTCCATTACGTTTTCCCCTGTATTTTTCTTCCCATTCTTTTACACCTTCCAATTCTTTAGAGAATAACATTCCGAACAATTCGGGAGAATTATTTCCCGCCCTTTGAGCCCCTTCCAATATACCAGGAATTCCTTTTACCGGATCCGAAAAATCGGGTAATATGGTAGGTTTATTCCAGGAAAAATTATTGGAATAATGCATCCGCAAAGGTTGATCATGATGACCGTACTTAGTCTTAATAAGTACCACTCCAAAAGCGGCTCGAGCACCATAAATAGCCGCCGAGGCTGCATCTTTAAGCACTGTAATGCTTGCAATATCCTGGGGATCAATAACCGAAAGATCAGAAGTTGGGACATTATCTACCAAAATAAGTGGACTGCTGGAGCCGTTTACTGATCCAACTCCCCTGAGTCGAATCAATGCCGCAGCAGTGAGTGAGCCATTCCCATAGGTAATATTCAAACCCGGCACAATTCCCTGTAAGGCTTTAGTTACATCTATCAACGGTTTGCTATCAAAGGTCTTTTTAACGTCCACTGTAGAAACCGCCCCCGTAAGGTCTGCCTTTCTTTGTGTACCATAACCTACTACAACCAGTTGTTTCAAAGAATTCTCACTCGTTTGCAACAAGATAGTGTAAGTAGAAGAAGTATCCAGAGAAACGGTCTTTGAAGTATAACCTACAAAAGACACCTGAAGCGATTTAGTATCCTGTGGAATCGTAAGCGAAAACTTTCCTTTCACATCCGTAGTCGTACCAAGCTGGGTACCAGTCGCCACTACGGTAGCGCCTATAACAGGATCGTTTGTAGAAAATTCCTGAACCTCACCGCTAATCGTCCTTTGTTGTGCCCATACGCTAGAGAAGCATAGCATAAAAACGGGTACAAGAAGTACAACTTTTTTCATAATTGAAAAAGATTAAATAGATAATAAAATGAGTAATTATGCATGATTATGCGCTTTT
>CAYRBD010000027.1:7562-35456 GCA_964422465.1 uncultured Chitinophagaceae bacterium | reverse complement strand
AAGGGATAATTGCTCCGTTGCTTTCAGTTTATGGGGAGAGGGGTCGCTCTTCCTCCTTTCATTGCTTCCAATAATCGGCAGTCTTAAATATAACCGGAGAAGTACATAGACATTATGGTATTAAATCAGGTAATCAGAAAAAACTCTATTTACAGGAAACCATTTTCTATTAAATTCCCTAAAGCAAAATCAATTTTTTTGAACTTTTATACTTCTCAAGGGATAAATTTATGAAATAGACAACTCCAGAGGTCCGTTAAGATGTAAAGCAATTTGCAACAACACCAAATTTCTAGGTTAAGCTGCTAAATATTTCGAGATGTAATCTCAGCGCTGTCCTATAACATCGGGCTTTGGCCCATAGGATTGGAAGAATACTGTAAATGAGAGAGTCGTAGGCTCGATACATTTTTGCTACAGGTAGTTTATTCAGGTTAAGGATATATGCAAAGAAGGTCATTGCAGCGTGCCTACAGCACTTATGAAACTTTTGACCCTTTTCTGTATCGGAATAAATTCCGGTAATATAAAATGAAGGCAGACCTAACGGCCCTGGAAGGTCATTTTCTTGTCTCTTGCACAGTATATTGGCATTTAAGGGGTTGCCCCCTATAGGAGCAAGAAAAAATTACGGTTAGTCCGCCGAAATTCTTATTCTTGCGGCTATCGGCAAATGATCAGAATACCGGACGGGATAAACAGTATCCTTCAAAGTACTCACAAAATTTTGTTTATCTGCCATAATATAGTCTATCTTTTTATCCGGGCCCTTACTTGGATAGGTTTTATCTCCCGGCTTATTAACATCAACAAACCGGGATTCCAGCAACTTAACAGGAGGAGAATCGGGAGTAGCATTAAGGTCCCCGAGGATCATAACCGGAACATCTTTATCCTCTAATAATTTTAATACTCTTTTGACCTGTCTGATCCTTGAAACCCGACTTCTATAGTCTAAATGTGCTACGCCTACTTTCAATCGCTTATCTCCCGGAAGAGCCAAAGTTGCCAGCAAGAAAGCCCGGGTCGAATCTCCGTTTTCATCCGTCATGATCGGAATACGTTCATTTGTTATCTCTAAAATCGGGAATCGGGAAAGGAGTGCTAGTCCATAGGCGCCTCCTTCAAACGCAAAGTGTCTCACAAACCTTACATGCATACCGGTCATTTCAGCTAATAAGGCTGGCTGATCCGTTCTTCTGGAACGGTGGCAAACACTATCCACCTCAACAAGGCCCACGATATCAGCGTTATCCTTTTGGATCAGTGCTGCAATCTGTTTTATTTGAAGCTTTTCGTGAATATCACACCCATGATGAATATTATAGGACATTACATTAAGGGTCTGGCCATTTGCCATTGAAAAATAGCCAAAGCACAAATAAAAGAATAATATCCTTATCCCGAACCTGTTAATTCCCGTCATTCGTTGCTCCATTTTCCCAACCCGGATTTTGCGTAAGTTCCTTATTCTTATTTATGGCTTCTATAGGGATCGGATAAAGGTATTGTTTGGGCCCCCACACTTTTTTATCGTCATTCTGTGTAAACCAGGCCAGGTAATAACCCTTCCCATCCCCCGCAGAATGAACCTGAATAATATCTGCAGCCGGGTCTTTACTCACCTGTACCTCATCTATATCCGGATTATTGGAAAGTGCTTCAGCAGCCGTCAGCCCTGCATCATCGGTGTAATAAATAACATCATCCGTTCCATTATGATCCACATCCAAAGGCTTGTTAATACCAGAGATATACATCCCGGTCCAACTCATTTTAAACAGATTACCACATTTCCATCTTCTCAGGTCATCAAAACGAAAGCCTTCAAATACCAACTCTATAGCGCGTTCACGGCGTATTTCCAGGATTACGGGATCATTGATATCGGGGAAATAAGTGTTTTTCAAATATTTATCAACAGTAGTTGGTTTTGACGTAAGTCCCCCGGTAATACCGGCCCGCTTTCTAAGAGCACCGATCGTTTTGGCCCAATCTTCATCTGTCAGCGTCCCTAATTCTGCTTTTGCTTCTGCATAATTGAGAAGGACTTCTCCATAACGGATCAACTGTACGGCTTGTGTGCTGACGCTCTTATCATCCCCTTCCGTTTCATCTACGGATAATTTAATAGGCTGATAACCCAATCTGGCATATCCGCCAAATGCAGGTAATGCAAGTTTGCCTTCCCGTTTATATCCGGGGTAACGAAGGGTGGCAGATAACCGGTTGTCCCGGTTTTGAAACTCTTCATAAAAATCTTCGTACCGCCAGTCCGGCCGATCTGTGAAAGGAGTGCCATCCTTTTGAAGATACGTGCAGACAAAAGGGCGGATCAGATTAAGGGCGGTCCCATAAGTCTCGGAATTCCACCGCCAGTTAGCTGCACTGTATTTCCCTAAAGAAGCATCTAAAGCGATTGCCAATATAGTTTCTGTATGGGGAGGGTCGTCACTGGTAAACAACGCTCTGTAATTGTCATTTAATGATTTCCCTGAATTTTTCATTACTTCTGCTGCCGCATCGGCTGCGCGTTGTAGCCAGGTTTCTGCGGAAGTTTTCAATTGTAAATGATGATATTTTCTGAAAGTACCTTCAAACAAGGCCACGCGCGAGGCAAAGGCATACGCGGCCCACTTAGTAACCAGGGAACACTGCGTGGCATCCGTGGAACGTGTAATGTGTTCTGCGGCATACATCAGATCCTTATATACATTTTCCATTACTTCTTCACGCGAGTCCCTTGCTCCATATAAAATATCTGTTTCACTGGGGTCTAAAGGATGATCCACCCAAGGAACATCTCCAAACCTGCGCACCATATCATAATAAAACCATGCCCGGAAAAAACGAGCAAGGCCGGTGTAGTTATTTCTGACTTCCTCGGGAACGGAAGGATTGGTATTATTCTGGATAAAATAGTTTACATCCCTTAGTTTTGCCCAGTCTTTCTCCCCCCAGCCGCTGGAATTATTTTCACTATATGCATTGCGTAATATAAAAGGAGCAAGTGTAGTTGTTGCCCCATAGTCAACCAAAGACTGCTCAACGATAGCCTGGGAAGTAGCATCCGGCAGCATATCATAAAAAGAAACTGAATAAGCTTTTAACCCGTCTTCCGAGCTAAAAATAGCAGCCTTATCTGCAGAGGTAATTGGAGCTTCATCCATTCTGCAACCGAAGGAAAGCACTGCGATTAGTGATACTAAATATATATATGTCTTCATCATTTTCATTTTTAAATTAGTAGGTAAGGGAGAGACCGAAAGAAATAGTTTTTAATATGGGGTAATCATTACCCGATCCCTGATTATAATTCTTATTCAGATCTGAATCTGTATGGCCGGTCATAGATGCTACATCCATAAAGTCTTTGGTTACTTTATAAAGTGGAGACCAGCTTGCCAGGTTTTCTCCACTCACGTAAACACGGACGTTTTTTAACCCGATCTTTGAAGTCATGCGATCCGGTAATGTATAACCTATCTGAAGGTTTTTCAACCGCAAAAAAGAGACATTCTGCAAGTACCGGTCATTAGGAACATTATTGGAATATCCGGTAGCCCCATTATATTGTGCATACCTGGGAAGATAAGCATTTCTGTTATCCTCCGTCCAGTAATCGCCTAACTGCCAGGCAGGTATCTGGTTGTACCCCCGGTTATATTGTCCCCAAAAAGCGGATTCTGCGCCTGGGTACCAATCCTGCTTACCAACACCATGAAAAAAGGCAGAAAAGAAGAACCCATTCCATGAAGCTCCTACTGTAAAGCTATACTGGTAACGAGGCTCGGTGTTTCCGATAATCGTCATATCTCCCGGGTTATCAACCGTTTGCTCCCCTTTCGTAATCTGGTGGTCCTTACTGCCATCCAGGTTACGGATTTTCAAGTCTCCTGCCCGCCAGACCGCATCTGCCGAAGACCTGAATATAGTATTGATATAGTCATCCGGGTCAGGATCCTCCTGGAATAAGCCATCCGTTCTGAAGCCCCATAGTTCTCCTATAGTTTGCCCGTCGTAGTGGTCCGTAAATCTTTTGGTCGGATTATAATACTTATCAATTTTGGAAACATAATCATATATATCCGCATTTATATAATAATTAAATGGTTTATTGCCGACAGTAAACTGGTCCTGCCATTTGAGAGAAACTTCAAATCCTCTCGTAGTCATTGTTGCAAAATTGCCTTTCGGAGATGCGGCACCAAAGATATCCGGCAACGTGGGCCCGGGCACATACATGTTCGATGTTTTACGGATATAGTAATCTCCATTAAAACCCAGTCTTCCTTTTAACATACTGAAATCAAGGCCGATGTCAGAAGTCGTAGCTGTCTCCCAGGTAAGGCCGGTAGGAATAGGAGCCGGTACACCGGTTTTAATAGGCAGGCCGCCATCCAGTACCCGGCCGGAATTAGAAACACTTAATAATTCCAGAAACTGATAAGGATCTATATTCCCATTCCCGAGCGACCCATAAGAAGCCCGTATCTTGATATCTGAAAAAAGGTCTTTGCTCACTTTCCAGAAAGGCTCCTCAGACAACCGCCATCCACCGGAGATAGACGGGAAAAAGCCCCATTGCTGGTCTGTTGGGAACCGGCTGGAGCCATCATATCGCCCATTAATCTCTACCAGATAACGGTCTTTATAGTCATAATTAATCCTAAAAAAGCCCCCGGCCGTCTTCCATTGCGTTACGCTTGCCCCCGGCGTGATGGAGGTTCCGGTAGCCAATTGAACACTTTGGGCGCTCTCCACCAACAAATTATTACGTTGAATACTATTGGCTTTATAGGAAGATGTTTCATAATTCCACCCCGCCATTAATTTTAAATGGTGCTTATCCGCAAAAATGTTTTCGTATTCTGCATAGATATTGGACGCAGTGTACATGGTATGTCCCATCCACTCCCTGATATCACCATTTATATCCCCGGTATATTCCACCGTATTCTTGTTTCTCTTATAGGGAATTTTCACTCTCTTCCAGAAGAAATCATGGGTATCATACCTAAAGGTATAATTGCCGTTTACACGGAAGGTGTTGTTAAAGAAATTGGTGTGAAAATCGACGGTATTCTTAAATTGATTCCACTTATCATTTTGATAGTTATTCCCTTCGATAAAAGAGCCTAAAGTATATGCTGTACTACGTGTAAAAGAGCTGTCTGGATTGTACAAAGGCATCGAAGGGAAAGCAGAGACTTCAATGTATCGCTGAACGTTGGCAGAACGCCCGGAAGCAGTATAAGGCATGTGATAGGACTTATTGGAAAACTCAAGATTATTTGAGATTTTCAACCAACTAAACGCCTGTAAGTAAGCTTTGGCCCTTAAATTATAAGATTTATACACGTCCGGATCATAATTATAGATACCATCAAAATGGTAATACCGTCCGGAAAGATAGAAACCGGATTTATCATTTCCCCCCGAAAGGGTCAGATTATGGTCCTGCGTGAAGGTGTGATCCTTGAAAAGAAGACCCATCCAATCCGTATTCGTATAATATTCATAATCTCCATCAGAAAGTACTTCTGTCTTAGGTCCTTCTCCCGATTCTTTCCATTTTTTCATCCGGTCCAGCCAGGCATCGCTGTAATATTGCATTCCGTTGTTGATAGAAGTAGGGACCGTCCGGGAGTAATTGTAATAAGCCAGGCGAAAGTGCTCTAACCAGGTAACCGCATCTGTAACAAACTTGGGTCTTTTAGCTAGAGACTGACTGGAGAAATTACCGGTATAGGTAATGGTCGTTTTCCCTTTCTCCGGGCTCTTGGTGGTAATTAAAACCACACCGAAAGCCCCGCGCGACCCGTAGATGGCCGCAGAAGCAGCATCCTTCAATACGGTTACACTTTCAATATCATTGGGATTTAAAGAAGAAGGGTCTCCTTCCACTCCGTCTATAAGAACCAGGGCATGTCCTCCCTGACCAATAGAGGTAGCCCCTCTCACATTATAAGTAGCAGAACGAGTGGGTTTTCCATCCTCCAAAGACAGGTTGAGGTTTGGAACCGCCCCCTGCAAAGCCTGCGTGGTATTTGACACGGATCGGTTTTCAAATACTTCACTCCCGACGGATTCAACAGCCCCCGTCAGGTCCGCTTTCTTCTGCGTTCCATAACCTACGACCACGAGTTGATTCAATCCTGTGGCGGAAGCTTTCAGCGTTATCTGAAGGTCCGTCTTTTCACCGACTTCTACATTTTGCTGTTCATATCCTATGGAACTCACTTCCAGAACAGCGTTATCAGGCACAGTAATACTAAACCGGCCTTCCGCATCAGTAACGGTACCCTGAGTTGTTCCTTTTATCTTTATAGTCACCCCTACCAAAGGATGACCATCTTCATTTATAACGGTCCCTTCAATTTTGTGTTGAAGCAAAAGATTTTCCCCGGGCAAAGCGACCATCCGATTCTTATGGCTTACATCCGGTGATAACTCTTCGTGTACGTGTGCAGTGGCCTGAAAGCTGCTTATCAGAGCAGTAGCGAAAAGAGTAGTAAGATAAAAACAGGTTCTTAGGTAATTAAACGTTAAAAATCTGTTGATAGATAGTCTATTTTTCATAATTCCGGTTTAAAAAAAATACTCATAAATAAAGGAAACTATTTTTATCGAAATTCCCTAAAGGGAAGTTAATTTTTTTAGGAAATATCCCTTATTGAATACTGAACTTATTCAGATTATTCAGCTTATTCTTTATTGGTTTTAAATACTTCGTAAACATCGCCTCTGATACTGTCACAGGATCACCTATAGGGACGTTTGAATAATGATTATGCATATTCCCCCATTCCCACTCCAGGTTTTCCATAGACACATTGAACGTTTTCATATCTAATGGGGTATGGTTCTTCAAACATGTTGATGCATAAGCAAAGAATTTTTCCCATCGCCGCTTATAAAATCCCTTTAGCAGTCCGCTCCATTGTTTACGGGCATAGTCGTGTAAGGTAGAGGATTTGCCGCCCCAAAGTGTAATCAGGTTTCTCGCATTAAATTCATATAAGAGCTCCTCCTGAGGGCTCCTGGCCCAGCTTTTTGCATCCTCCAACCATCTCCCTAAAAGAAACTCCTTTCTCGTACCTGCCAATTTATCCATATCATCAATAAGTGACAGATATAGCCTGCTCAACCTATAAAATTCGTTGATCTCTTTATCATGGTAAACATCGGCTATTTTCTGTTCCAATAATACGGCATAATCAGCCATTACCTGACGCCCGGTATTCACCAGATCATATTGATACCCATCATTATTTTTCAGCTCAGGCGCCGCCTTCAGTAATAATTGCCAGGCTTCAAGTAAAGTATCTAAACTATAGCCAAAGAGAGGCTCTTTCTTATTTTTAAAATCCAATAACCGGGGACGCATGGTAATGACGGAATTGGGACCTCCAAAGCCCGAAGGTGTTTTAGAATATACTGACTTTAAAAGTAATTTCCATGCATTTAACGCATCCTCATTCAGGTTGCCATATCGTTGTTGAACATATTGAGCTATCCATTGCTTCAGATCAATAGGGGCATGGCGCCAGGTATTGTCCAGCATCAGTTGATAGAGTACGGGATTCTGTTCGGTCGCTTCCATTGTCAGACCAAGCCCTGTCAGCCTGCCGGCCCGAGGATCCTTCAACAAGCTGACCGGCTGGCGTATGACACATTGCATACACCCTTCCATATATATCCGGCCTCCAAAGTTGTGCAACATGTTCCATATCCAGGGTTTCCCATAATAAGCTTCGCTTTGATTCCATACCGGATTCTTTTCGCTCCATAAGTCCAAAATAATCATTTTATTATCAGGTACCGCATTCAGTAAGGCCTTCATCTGTGTGGGCTGCCAAAATTTAGCGTCATAATGAAATAACCAGCCTTGCATCACCCACACCGCCGCTGTATCCACATTGTACATGGACTGGTAAACCTTACTGCTCATATCATTCAGGTACAACGAGTCATTCGTTGGTGGTTTCATTTCATTAAAAACATCGGCAGAATAATAATGATTTGTACCATATTCTTTAGTTTGCATCTTAAGGAACTCTCTCCCTATTACTGTAAAAAGGGAGTCTTTGGGGCTAAGGATGTTTACTGCTGGAAAGTTACGCCCCCATTTCACCTGATTCACCTGTGCCCGAGGGAATTTCTTCTTAAACCCGGGAGGAACATGTCCCGTAAAAGCCGGTAACACAGGTGTCATCCCCAGCGACCTTTCACGGGCAAGAATCTTTTTTTGTAACGTTTCATGCGTATGAATCCATGTCTGAGGAAGAGGACCGCCCCAGGCATCCAGATTATTCATCCAAAACCAGGCTAAGAAAGCAGGGCCGGAAAAAAAATTGCTCAGCTCCTCATCTGTAAATCCCATAGCTTTATACACTTTCTGCCAAATTGCATTTTCTCCCGTAAGAGCCAGCGGCATATTGATTCCGTTCACAGCCATCCAGTCTATTTCCTTTTGCCAACGATCCCAGTCCCACCAGCTCATGGTGTAATTAAAGGTACAATAATTGAGATAGTACCGATGAAGATAAGGCGAAGTCTTGTGAATAACACCTTGCACCATGGGCAAAGTATCCGGTAGTTCCAAATTGACCTCATTCCAGGTAATCAGACAATGGCAATAATGTCTCAAATAATAATTGAAAGCCGATGCAACAGAAATCCCATTGTTACCTCTAAGCACAATCTTTCCACCCTTGCTTTCTAATTCAAAAACGTCCTTATTGTTTTCTTTCGGTATATATGCAACCTCAAAGTAAGAAGCTTCGTCGGGGAGCACTCGCTCTATTAAACCCTTTACCGCTCTGACATTTAACTGAGCAAATGCAGAAGAGGAAATGCTGGTTAAAAGTAAAAAACAGAAAAAAACGTTTCTCAAAAAATTATAAATCATAATAAAGATACCGTGTCCACATTTCTTAAAAGTTGTATATTACCATCAATGTCGCTAATAACGACCTCATTCTTTGAGACAGGCGTAACGCTATTTGGCATAACGGCACTCATTCTATGCACCCACAATATCTTACCTGTCAGACTATTCGTTGCTATAATTTTACCATTCAACAAGGGGTAATAAACGATGTTATTTTGTTCTATGATGGCAGATTCATTGTTGTCAAAACCGTAGTGAGCCGTTGTTTTCCATACAACTTCGGCGGTATCTGAAGAAGTACTGTATGCTAACAGGGTACTGTCATAGGAAGTTTTTACAAAGAGCTTACTCCCATCCTCTGAGATGCCCAGGGCCTCATTCAATCGTGGGGTGCCTCTTTCCCAAATCAATTTACCTGTCTGCACGTCCAAAGCAGTAAGCGTCAGGTCCGGTCTTGTAAAAAAAACTTTATCATGAGCAGCCACCGGCCAGCAGGCACCAGGCGCATAAAACGCAGAGGGGTACCTCTCACGAGAAGACCTTTCCCATTTCCAGACAAGCTTTCCTGTTTTTTGGTCAAGGGCATAAAAATTATTATCCCAACACCCGAAAAGGACCTTTCCTTTATAGATAACAGGTTTCGTCTGAACCCATGCTTTGAGACCGTCAAAAACCCATAAGAGTTTTCCCGTTTGAAGATCAATTGCACGAAATTTCCAATCACTTGAACCTATATAGACAACCGTGTCTTTGACTGCAGGAGCTCCCAGAACATAATTATTAGTTTTGAATTTCCAGACCAAGCGACCGTGGTTGAGATCAATGCAGTAAACGTAACCATCAACAGAGCCAAAGACTACCTTGTTGTCGGAAACGGCAGGAGTTGAAAAAATGGCTTTACCAGACTTATACCGCCATAATTGTTCTCCGCTAGATAAGGACAAACAATGTAAAATCCCTGCTCGGTCTCCAACGATCAATTTGTTTCCTGAAAGAGTGGCTTTAGAAGAAATACCGGCAGGGAATCTCTTTTTCCATACTGGTTTGATATTTGGGTATTTTTTATTCACTGAGAAATCCGGTTTAAAAAGAGGTATGGCTTTGTAATTAGTTGCACGATCAGGTAACCCAAGCCAGGATATCGTTTTTTGAGTAGTAGGATTTCTTTTATAAAAATACATACTATCTTTATTAACCCTTACAACTGTGTACCCTCCTAATCGCTTGCCCCTTGTAACATTTCTCGTGTTCACTACATTAGCTATGCCGCCGGTCATAATAAACTCATACCGATGGAGATGACCTGATAATACCAAAGGAACACGATATTGTCGAAATAATGAAGTCAATTTGTACCAATTACTCATGCTTTTCGTCAATGGATAATGAGTAAAAGGAATAATGACGCGACCCTTTTCCCTGGCCTTTT
Source organism: uncultured Chitinophagaceae bacterium (assembly GCA_964422465.1). Taxonomy (GTDB): domain Bacteria; phylum Bacteroidota; class Bacteroidia; order Chitinophagales; family Chitinophagaceae; genus FW021-bin31. The sequence continues at coordinate 25,131 of CAYRBD010000027.1, read as the reverse complement.
CACATTCATTTTTAACCCATTCAAAGTCTTCCGGAGCAATATAACCATATCCTCTTCGAAGGATAGGCCCGGTTTGGAACCCGATAAAATCAATATTTCCATAGTTGAAACTGATATTACGATGGCCGAATATGCAGGTAAATGCCGTTGCTCCGGACGCAGACCACTTAGTATCGTGGTTGCCCGGCACAATATAGTACGGCATCCTTAGGGAATCTAATAAGCCTTTTGCCACTCGTAAAATAGAATCCTCCCCAAAGTCTGCAATATCGCCTGTAATAATTGTAAAACAGACTTCCTTATTTTTATTAATATCAGTAATAGAGGCTCGTAGATCTTTTACACTCGGGCTTCCGGATTCTACGATGTGAATATCTGAAAGCCAGGCAAATTGAAAAGAATCCGCCGTCATATCCTGTGCCTCCGCACCATAACCCTCATTGAGCAAAAAGACCAGAAGAAACAATCTAAGGACTATTGATTTCATTTTAGCTAATTTCATCATAACCTCACCATCCCGGGTTTTGTGTTAATTCAGGATTCAGGAGCAATTCCTGCGTAGGAAGAGGATACAGATAATCCCTGTCATCATGAAAAGTCTTTGGTATGTCGCCATTGATAATGATATCACCACCTTCTTGCCCATTTTTCAAAGTAATATCACTGCCTAATTTCAGATACACCGTTCCCGGTTGAGTAGGCGGTTCAGTCCCCGAATAAATAACCACATCCGGTTTCTCATCTCCGTCCAGGTCGTAAGAACCCGTTCCTGGAAAATATTCTCCATAGAACTGCCTGGCTAACAACTGCCCTGCTTTCCAACGCATCAGATCATCCCAACGGAACCCCTCCATTACCAGTTCGATCCTTCTGCACCTCCTGATTTCCAATATTACTCCTTTATTTGCACCGGTTACATTAGGGTATTCATCTGCCAGATAAGGATCGGGATGTGCATTGGCGGCGGCCATATCCAAATCAGGCATCCCCACCCGGTCTCTCAATAACTTGATAGATCTGTCTATATCTGTCTGTGTTAAGGTGCCCAATTCGGCCTTCGCTTCTGCATAATTCAACAAAACTTCTGCATATCGGAAAATGGGAAGAGGGATGAGGGATTGATAATTATGATCCTGTGATTCCGGCCCTACAAACTTGGTCATTTGATAGCCGGTTACTGTTGATGACAAATTTGGAGCAACTTCCTGCGAACTTCCGATCCGGGTATAGCCCGGAGTACGAATGGTTTGTGACAGCCTTGGGTCTCTATTTTGTACAGAGTGATAAAAATCCATTGTTTTGTGCCCGGGTACATCAGTAAAAGGGGTCCCATCTTTCATGAGATAAGTATAAAAAATATCCCTTGACAAACCCGGCTTACCATATGATGGGGCAATCGTATAGTAGTTTACATTCTGAAAAACCTGAAGTTCAGCGCTGAAAGTACGTGCCAGGATAATTTCTTTTTTAATAGGTACAGCAGAATTAAACAATTCGGCATAAGCTTTATCAGGCGTACTCGTATATATTCCGTAAGCACCGCTTTGCATTAATGAGTCGGAGGCAGCTGCACACTCTTGTAATAACGCTTCCCATCCTGTCAGCGGGTTCCCATAGCTATCTTTCCCAAAGATATCGTTGGCATGATACTTACGCCAGGTTCCTTCATAAAGACATACGCGGGATTTAAGCGCCAAAGCTGTCCATTTGGAAATCTGGTCAACGGAAGTATTAGTAGGCAGGTGTGCAATTGCATAATCAAGGTCGGCCAATACAGAATCTATTACAAGCATCCTGGAGTCCCGCGGTTTCTTTAATTTGGCCGAATCATTGGCTTCTATTACCTCTGAATACCAGGGGACATCTCCAAATCTTTTTACTTTATCGAAATAAAAATAGGCCCTGAAAAATTTTGCAGCAGCAACATACGGCGCTGTAATGTTGTCGCTCAATTTACCTTTGGAATAATTCTGAAGGAAAAAATTAATATTTCTTAAAGCTCCCCAGTCCCAATTGCCGCCACTCACGGGTACCACCCGATTCCCTGTTAGAAGCGTTGAAAGCGATGTAGTAACAATATTGTCTTCCGTCTCATTATAAAGGCTGGCCTCTCCGGGTAAGACAGCATTGTAGAAGGAGTTAACATACAACTGCAATTCCCCGGCACTGCTAAAACTACTATTGGGAGACAATTGGGAGAGCGGTTCCTGGTTTAGGAAAGACTTCTTACAAGACGTAATCAATCCAACCGCCATTATAACAAATAAAATATTCTTTTTCATCGTAATACGGTTTAACATGAACAATTAAAAAGTGACATCGAACCCGAAGGAATAACTCTTCATAAACGGGTAATTTCTTGCGGATACATTGGCAACAGCACCATTGGGATCCGCAGAAACTTGTTCGGGATCAATATATTTAGAGTCAAGGCCGGTAACGGTAAAGATATTTTCTCCGCTCAGATAAACACGGATATTCTCTATTTTCCATTTTTGCAACAAAGTGGACGGAAGATTATAACCAATGGTAAGGTTTTTAAGCCGTATATAGGCTATATTTTGTATATATTTATCATTTGCCACCCCAAGTTCACTGGAAGAGCTGTTTGCCACATATCCCCTAAGTCTGGGGAAATAGGCGTTGGGGTTATCCGGGCCCCACATCTTTTCCTGAAAATCTGTAGGATAAAAGGAAAAATACGGTCGTCCATAAACTCCCCAAAAGAGCCAGGTTTGGGTATTGGGGTACCAATCCTGGTGACCGATTCCCTGGAAGAAGGCGGAAAGGTCAAATCCATTCCAATTGATGCTTCCATTAACGCCAAAAGACATTCTTGGCAGATTGTTCCCGATGATACTGAGGTCGCCGTGATCAGCCAGGGTATTTTTCCCATTATTTACAACGCCATCTCCATTAATGTCGACAAATTTCATATCACCTGCTTGTAAACTGTGATTTACACCAGAGGATCCCATCCGCGTACTGTTCACAAAATCCTGGTTCACCTGATATCCCTTTGCCTCGGCATCCGACTTAAAATAGCCATCTACTGTATAACCCCATATACCACCAACTTTCTCTCCTACATAATAATTATTCAGGAGGTAACTAGGGTTATTATATTTGGTAATGTGCGAGGTAAAATTAGATAAGACAACCCCCGCATTAAAGGTTAACGGTTTACCGGCTACTTGGGTATTCCCTGTCCATTTAACCGATAATTCCCACCCTTTTGTATCCAGGTCCGCAGCATTTGCCTTTGGAGAGCCGGCCCCAAAAACGGCAGGTAAGGTAGGACCTTCCACAAGCATATTTAACGTTTTCCGATCATACAGGTCAAAAGAAAGTGATAGGCGATCCTCAAACAACCCCATGTCTATCCCGCCATTGACAGACAAGGTGTGTTCCCATGTGAGTTCGGGTGGTACCGGAGCGCCTACCTGTAGATATTGACTCTTGTCCCCATTTTGTAACCAGCCGGACAAACCGGTTGACATCAGTGGGATATAAGGATAATTGTCATTTCTCAGGTTGGTACTCAAAGACTGATTCCCCAGGGAACCATATGACCCTCTGAGTTTCAATTCCGAAATGATCCCTTTCACAGGGCTAAAGAAGGGCTCCTCACTGACCCGCCAGCCTACTGACGCTGAAGGGAAAAACCCAAAACGCGTTGCTGCAGGGAAATGAGAGGACCCATCATATCTTCCATCAAGTTCCAGCAGATACTTGTCATTGTAGCTGTAATTAATTCTGCCAAAAAAGCCAAGGAGTGCCCAGGCTACAGAATTACTTCCTACTGTTTGCCCGCTGGTTGCCAGGTCTAAAGCATTTAAATCCTGAGACAAAAGATTATTACCGCTACCATATAAGACATGATATTTCTTAAATTCCTGATCGTATCCGCCCATCACCTTAAAGGAATGAAGGCCCACCCTCTTCTGGTAAGTAGCATGCGCACTTGCCACATGATATTGATCTAAATTCAATCGTTCGTTGTAGGTATCGTTATTAGCGGTATTAATGACGCCTGGAAAAATAGAATAAGGTGTTTCTACATTCCTGTTATAACTTGAATATGGATTAAGGTTATAGCTGTAGCTGGCCTCAATACTTAAACCGGGAACGGGAGTCAATGTGACGGTAAAATTATTAGTCAAGTCAAACTGCTTCTGCTGAGAGGCGGCTTTTCCTGATTCCAGTTCAAGAAGATAACCATTTGTTTCCGTGTTGAGTCCGCTTGTATAGACCAAGGTCCCATCAGGGTTTCTGGGAACCATGTAAGGATGCAAAGAAACTCCCAAATAGATAAACGCATCATTAATAGGCAATGACCCCGGCCAATTATACACATTAGCGTCAAAAGAAAGATTATTGTCAATGGTCAGCCACGGCTTTATCCTGGCCTTTACCTTTGCTCGCAGGTTATAATCCGTATATTTATCTCCAGCAAATTTCATCATCCCTTTCTGCTCATAATACCGTCCCGAAACTCTGAAAGTTATGTGATCAGAACCTCCGGAAAACTGGAGCGAATGACTCATCGACGGCAGGGTTTTGTTAAATACATAATTCCACCAGTCTGTACTTCCATAATACACATACTGGTCTCTCCCACTTCGGTTTTGAATCACAACAGATGGTAAAGAAGGATCCCTCTGGCGTTTTTTTAATTCCTCATAATCCGCCTGTGTATAATTGCTTATAATATTTCCTTTGGAAATTTTATAAGCAGAATCCATTAATTTAAGGGCGGTATAACCATCGGTAATAAAGGAATGGCTGGTGGTAGGGGTAGAGGTAGCGAAGTTTGCGCTGTAGGTCACTTGTAATTTCCCTGATTTACCACTTTTGGTTGTTACCAAAATGACACCATAGGCAGCCCTGGATCCGTAAATAGCAGCGGAAGATGCATCTTTTAATACAGAGATGGATTCAACATCGTTAGGGTTAACGAGGTTAATATCTCCAGGAACTCCGTCAATCAACACCAAAGGCTGCCCTCCATTGACAGAGGTAAATCCCCGAATATTTATTTTTGCCGGCGCACCAGGACGTCCATCACTAAAGTTAATATTCAAATTGGGAACAACGCCCTGCAAAGCCTGGCCCACATTAGAAATAGGGCGGTCTTTGAGCATCTTATCCCCTATCTGGGTCACCGCACCAGTCAGATCAACCTTTTTTTGCGTACCATAACCAACAACCACCAGCTGATTTAACCCGGTTGCCGATGTTTTCAATTGGATATCGAGGTTTGTTCTTTTCCCAACCGATATTTCCCGGGTAACATAACCTACGGAGCTCACCTCCAAAGTAGCATCTTCAGGTACCACCAGTGTAAATTTCCCCTCTGCATCCGTTACTGTTCCTGTTGTGGTGCCCTTCACCTTTATGGTTACCCCTATCAGGGGGGTGCCCGCAGTATCCGTAACTGTTCCGCTCACCTCATGTTGCAGATATCCCAGCTGATCTTTTGGGGAAATGACCACTAAATTTTTATCAATTACCTTATAGCTGAGCGTACTATCCAGCAACTGATCCATTACTTCTGCAAGTGTGGCATTTTTTATGTCCAGGTGAACCGGATTCAGATGTTTCAGGTATTTGTCATTATAAAAGAAGCGATAATCACTCTCTTTTTGAATCTTATTGAGCACTTTATTTATCGGTACATGGCTCACATTCAAGGAAAACACCTCCTGCCCTTTTACATGAGCGGAAACCTGGAGGCTAGTAATAAGGACAATCAGAAAAGTCAGTTTCATACATCTTAACAGTTTGTTTCCCCTTCCCAGGCATTGTTGAAGGTAAAACAATTGATTATTTTTCATACTTTTGCATTGAAGATTACACACAAGGGGCGTGAATCCAACTTATAAAGGGATATCCGCTCCGTTACTTTCAGTTTGGGGGAGAGTGGCCGCTCTTCCCTTTTTCTTTATTTTAAATTCAGATATAGCCTGTATAATACATTGGTTATATGGTTTTTATGGTTCTATGGCTTTATGGTTAGCGAGCCAAACCGAGCTACTGTCGCCCTTCCCCTCATCGCCTCATCACATCTCCCCCCAACTGCCCCTCACGCCTCAGATACACTGTATCTCCGTGTTGCTCATATACAAACGGTGTGGTCATCTGCAAAATTTCCAATGCCTTCTGAATACTTTCATTTTTAAAAACACCGCTAAGCCTTTCCTGTTTCAGGGACTTTGTTTCAAAAATAATTTTAACGCCAAACCGCCTTTCCAGGCTTTTTGTAACCGCATCAAAACGCTCATTCTGGAAGACAAATTTATCTTCTGTCCAGGCTATTTCCGGCAGCGTACTGATTGATTTATCTGGTTTCAGCTCCTGCACTTTAAATTTCACCTCCCGGGAGGCTTCCCCTCCTATCGGTTTAAACGGGACCTTTTTAAAGTCAAAGCCCTTTGTAGAGACTGACAATTTCTCATTAGGTCTTAAAATGAAGCTTTTATCCGGATACCCGGCAATTTCTACTTTAATCTTCCCATTGATCAGTGTTGTTTCCACCTGATCTTCATTCGCGTAGGCTTCCACATTAAAAGCAGTTCCCAAAACCCGGATATTGATGTTCCCTGCGTGAACAATAAACGGCCGGCGGGGATCATGCTTAATATCAAAGTAAGCTTCTCCCACCAAATATATTTCTCGTTTATCAACGCCAAAATGCTTTCCATATCTGAGTTGACTTCCCGCATTCAGCCAGACTATTGAGCCGTCAGGCAATATCTTCTTTTGAGGCGCGCCCGACGGGATACTGATCTGGCTTGTCTTAACCAACAACTGCCCCTGCTCTCTGGTTTTGTCCTTCGCTGATCTCCATATTAAAAAAGAACCTATCCCTACCATGATGATGCCCGCCCAGATAGCCGCCCGGAGAATCCAGGTTCCTATCCTCCTTTTACCCGTCTTTTCTCTCTTTTCTTCTCGGCCTCCCGCTAATGTAGTCTGCTTACGGTTTAACTCTTCATGCAGTTGACGCCAGCCTTCCTTTATCAATTCCTTTTCCTCTATCGCCGGTTCCTGATGTCGTTTCTCCCCCTCAATCGATTTTAACACTTCAATAAAGTAATGATATTCAGGCTGATTTGCAAGCAAAGCCTCCAGTTCTGCCCTTTCTTCTTCTGAAATATCCTGTCCCATCTGTTTCGCCAATAGTTGCAATATCCTGTCTGAAACCATACGTTTTATTATAGTCGAACTGTCTTTCTTTATAAGGAAACCATTTTTTGAAAAATTCCCTAAAGAAAATATAAATTATTTTTAAAAACTTTAATTCTTCTGAAAATTCTCTTTATATTCTTTCCAGACAGGTAGCAATAACTGTGATAATTTTCTCAACGCCACGCATAGCTGTGCATCCACCGTTTTCACAGATATCTCCAATATTTTTGCTGCCTCTTTATAGCTTAATCCATCTTCTTTCACCATCTTAAAGATCAATTTACACCGTGGAGGAAGTTCTCCTATGGCAGCCTGTATTTTTTGTTGAAGCTCCCTGGTTATCAGGCAGGACTCAGGATTAGCTTTTAAAGTCAGGTGATCCAGGGTCAGGTCATCAGCAGTTAAAGGCAAAGCTTGTTTTGATTTTCTAAGGCGGTTCAGGCAGTCATTTTTCACCGACACATATAAATAGACATTTATATTCCTAATTTCATTCAAAGTATTGCGTTTTTGCCAAAGACCCAGAAATACGTCATTAACAACTTCTTCGGCAGTTTCTTTCTTCCTCAGGTAAGAGTAAGCAAATTGGTATAATTTGAAAAACAGCAGTTTGTAAAATGCCTTAAAAGCCTGCTGATCATCTTCGTATTGAATTTGTTGTAAAAGTTCCTCCATAACGACCCCCATTGGCATCGCTAATGTACAAACTTTTATTTAGGAATTTAACATTTTTTTACCTGACTCCTTTTCTCCCAGATTTTAGTTTGAGAAGTCTCCTTAGAAGAACTCTTCTTATTACTTCTGTGATTTGCCCGGTCTGCAGCATGTATCTCAGCCTTCATCCGAAAAGTAAAATACTTTTGCATAAAGTAGCTAAAGCAGGCCACAATAACCGTAATCAGGCACTTCGCTATTGTGGGATAAATATGCCAGACTTCAACAAAATAATGGAGAAACACGTAATTAAAAAGCACACAACACCCCACAATAAAAAAATATCGGATAAGCTGGATACGTCCCCTGATATGAGATTCAGGGAATACGACATACCGGGAAAGCATGAAACCAATAGGGAAACTTACACAAAATGCAATCAGGAAGGCCGCGATGTATCCACTAATGGTTACAAACGGAAGATGAACCATTTGCTCCTTCAAAATAAAATGATAGCTCAGGTAAAAAATAACCAGATCTATTGTAGTAGAGGTACCACCACAAGCCAGATATCGAAAAGTTCGCCGGGGAATCCAACGTGCTATGAGCGGAAAATAAAAAAAATCAATAATATGTAAAATGAAGGAACGCATAAATTCGTAAAGGGCAAAAGTACTATTTTTATTAAAAGCATTGGGAGGGTTCAAGACTAAAATAAGCGCTCAATAACAATTTTCATATAGGTTATTTTGCCATAATTATTATAGTTCGTAATTTTGCCCTCCATTTTAAAAACCTTCATTTCGGCCTTTGTGGAAGCTGAAACGAAGATCATTAAAAACCAATCCACAAAAACTCACTTAAAAGGAGGAATACATTTTGGAAGAAAACAAAAATTTAAACACTCAAAACGCTGAAGAACAGCAGAATCCAACAGCGTCAACAAATGAATCTGCTGAAAACACCCCAAAACCATCAGAAGCAGGGGATGACACCCCAAAAGCAGAAGAAACTGAAAAGCAGGAAAAAACGCCTGAAACAGTGGAGAACAAAGAAACTGCCGAAACTCCGGACACCAGCGTGAAAGAAGAAACAGAAGCAGCCACAGACAAAGACGAAGCCGCTTCAGATACACAAAAAGAAGAGGCATCACAGCCCGAAACTCCAAATAATACGGCGCATGATGATTTTGACTGGTCCATTGACAAACGACATGTTTCCTCCTACTCTCAGGAAGAAATAGAAAAATACGAGAAACTCTACGATGATACCTTTAAAGATATTGAAGAGGAACAGGTGCTCAAGGGTTTTGTAGTCGGACTTACTGACACAGACGCCGTAATCAATATCGGTTTCAAATCTGATGGGCTCATTTCCTTAAATGAATTCAGAGATACTCCCGATTTAAAAAAGGGGGATGAAGTAGAAGTATTTGTAGTAGAAAAAGAAGACCGAAACGGGCAGCTCCACCTGAGCCGCAGGCAGGCGCGCGTCATTCGTTCCTGGGAGCATATTGTAGATGCCTACAAATCAGGAGAAGTGATCGTTGGTACCATTGTCAACAAGACCAAAGGGGGACTTATTGTGGACATCAACGGGCTGGAAACCTTCCTTCCCGGCTCGCAAATTGATGTGAAACCAGTAACGGATTATGATCAATACGTGGGCAAAACAATGGAATTCAAAGTGGTGAAAATCAATGAAGCCATCCGGAATGCTGTTGTTTCCCATAAAGCCCTTATTGAAAGTGATATTGAACAACAACGTGCTGAAATTATTGGTAAGCTTGAAAAAGGACAAGTGTTGGAAGGCATAATCAAGAATATTACCGACTTCGGCGCCTTTATAGACCTTGGAGGAGTTGACGGGCTGCTTTATATTACCGACATCAGTTGGGGCCGCATTTCTCACCCAATGGAAGTGCTTCAACTTGACCAGCAGGTGAATGTAGTAGTTCTTGATTTTGATGATGAGAAAAAGCGCATCAGCCTGGGCATGAAGCAATTGACCCCGCACCCGTGGGATACTTTACCAGAAGAAATCCAGGAAGGTTCTGTAGTAAAAGGCAAGATCGTGAACATAGAAGATTACGGCGCCTTTTTGGAAATCCTGCCCGGCGTAGAAGGATTGATTCACGTTTCTGAAATCAGCTGGTCCTCTACCCCTGTCAATGCCAAAGAGTTCTTTGAGATGGGACAGGAATATGAGGCCAAGGTGGTTACGCTTAATAAAGAAGAGCGGAAAATGAGCCTTTCCATCAAGCAACTTACCGAAGACCCCTGGGATACCATTGAAGAAAAATATCCGATTGACAGCCGCCACAACAGCGTGGTGAAAAATATTACCCCTTACGGCGTATTTGTTGAAATGGAAACCGGCATTGGCGGGATGATACACATCTCCGATTTAAGCTGGACCAAGCGCTACAACCACCCGCATGACTTCACCAAAGTAGGAGAAGAACTTGAGGTAGTTGTATTGACCATTGACAAAGAAAACCGCAAGCTATCGCTTGGTCATAAGCAAATTGAGGAAGACCCCTGGGATACCTTTGAGACTATATTCCCCATTGGTTCCGAACATCAGGGAACGATCATCCGCAAAGATGATAAAGGCGCTACCGTTCAATTGCAGTACGGAATAGAAGCCTTTGCCCCGGCTCGGCATTTGAAAACAGAAGACGGGAAAACCCTGAACGTAGATGATGTAATCGAGGTTGTAGTTATTGAGTTTGACCGCGATGACAAACGCATTGTTGTTTCTCACACCCGTACCTGGGAGCAAAAACTGGCTGATGAACGCAATGCCGCTAACAGGGAAAAACGTGCTGATACCAAGCGGACAAAAAAGGCGGTTAAGAATATCCAGTCTAAGGTAGAAAAATCAACCTTCGGCGACTTGGGTGTCCTGGCTGAAATTAAGGAGAAAATGAAAAATCCTCAGCCGGCGGAAGCGCCTAAAAAGGAAGAGGAAAAAGCAACTGAAACTCCAAAAGAAGAAAAGCCACAGACACAAAAAGAAGAGAAGGCGGAAGCTGAAAAAGAGGAGAAAGCAGAAGCTAAACCAGAGACGGAGAACAAGGAAGCCGAGGTGGAAGCCAAGTCCGAAAGCAAAGAGGAAAAGGCAGAAGCCGATGACAAGGAGAATAAAGAATAACGGTTCCTTTGAAGACAAATTCATAAAGGTGATGTCGCTACGGCATCACCTTTTTACTAAGTACTATGAGGAGTAGTATTTTATCAACCGGCTGCTTATGGATATTGATTTTGTAGTTACGTGGGTGGACATGAACGACCCGTTCTGGCAAAAAGCCTTTGCCGCTCATTCCGGTAAAATAGACAATAGCAAAAACCCCGTAACCGAAGCTCGCTTCAGAGATCATGGGCTGTTACGTTACTGGTTCAGGGGCATTGAGAAATTTGCGCCCTGGGTTCGGAAAATTCATTTCGTTACCTGTGGTCAAAAACCGGAATGGCTGGATACTCAACATCCGAAACTTGCGCTGGTCAACCATGAGGATTATATCCCTTCTCAATTCCTCCCCACTTTCAATTCTAATGTGTTGGAATTTTATTTACATAAAATACCGGGGCTGACAGAACATTTTGTTTATTTTAATGATGATTTTTTTGTAATTAATCATTTAGGGCAGGAGCGCTTTTTTAAAGATGGGCTGCCTTGTGACATTGCTGCTTTCCGAATGAACTATGGTTTATCTTTATGGAATAAGAATTTAAGGAATAACATTAAAATTATAAACCGGTTCTTTGACAAGAAAGAAGTACTCCGGCGCGACCGGGATAAGTGGTATGCGGACAGCTACGGCCACAGAGCCAATTTAACCAAACGACTGTCAAGCTATAACAAGTTTGTTACCCTTCGTACTCCTCACAATGCGCAGCCTTATCTCAAAAAGACCTTTGAAGAGGTTTGGGATAAAATAGGAGATCAGCTCACCCGATTATCCGCACACCGGTTTCGTTCTCCGGAGGGTTTATCACCGGAGCTTTTCAGAACCTGGCAGATTTGCAAATCCGATTTCAGTCCCTATAATACCTATCAGGATACCAAGATGTTTCCCTTACTGTTTAAAGCCCAAAAGGCTATGGAAGCCATCAGGAATCAAAGCTACACGCTCATTTGTTTAAATGATAACGAGCACATGCGGCATTACGAAAGAACCATGAAAGAACTGGAAGCGGCTTTCCAAAGTATTCTACCGGCAAAATCAGGTTTTGAATTATAAGAGGCCTTCCCCGGAGGATGATTTCCTGGGAGACATTTTAATTTATTAATTGCTCCGGACGGGTCCTTCTCCGTACCACTGAAACGATTCTGAAACTACTCTTGAATTACCTTGAGACTGCTTCTTCCTCCAGCAGCTTCCAGCAATACCACTCCTGCCGTGGCAGGTGAAAGGGTCCTTTAAAAAGATTACCCTTAGCCGTTTGTGCAAGGCTTCCATCCCGATGGAGGTAACCGAACCAGCCACCATACTTTTGATCATGAAAATGGCTGTAAGCATAATCATGGGCCTTTTGATACCAGTGGGCGTATTTTTCATCTTTTGTAAGCGTATAAGCCAATAAACTAGCCGTAATCACCTCATTATGTGGCCACCAGAATTTCATATCCTGCCAATATTCCTGAACCGGCTTATGATACACATCTCTATAATAAAACAAGCCACCATATTCCTCATCCCATCCCCGCTCCCACATGTAGTCCAACATCTTACAGCCTAAATCTATTAAATGAGCATCGTTGTTGCGGTGTTTCGCTTCATGTAAGATAAACCAGGAGCCTTCTATGGCATGGCCGGGAGTGAGAGTTCTTCCCTCAATATGATCAATAATACTTCCATCAGGAGCCACTTGTTCCATCACGCAACGGAGGTCGTGTTTTACAAAATAAGTCTCTATCTCTCCGATCCATTTTTCAATCCATTCATCACAGCGCGGGTCACCAATGGTCTCCCTAAGTTGCTGTGCCGTGTTAAGCATGATCATGGGAACGCCTATCCCTTTTGCAGGCCGGGTATTCGTAAACTTGGGTTCCAATAATCCGGGTTGGGTAGCATACTCAATACATTTCCCAAAAAGATTCCGTGCTTCGGTGGCTATTTCTTCATCTCCGGTAGCTTTGGCATAAGCCGCAAAAGCAATGATGGCAAAGGTTTCTGAAAAGAAATATCTTCTCTTGCGGACAGGCTTCCCCTCCCGGGTCATGTGAAAAAACATGCGCCCATCCGTATCAAAACAATATTTTTTTAGGAAATCAATACCCGACTTCGCTCCTTCCAGCCATTCCTGCTTTTGCTCCACCGTATTATATAAGGTAGCTAACAACCATGCAGCCCGGCCCTGAATCCAAACCGCTTTATCCTCATCAATCAGGCTGCCATCCCAATCCCGCATGAGTAAATAACCACTATATTTTTGGTCGATAGAACGTGGAAACCAGAAGGGAACCGTATCCTTCAACAGTTGATTTTTGTAAAATTCTTTTTGTTTTGATAAGTCTAATTTCATTTTTTATTTTTTTATGACTTTATTAAACAGCAACCCTATTTACTACACTCTTTTTTCTTCCACAACTCCAAGATCATCAAAATCATTCGCTTTCGGATTCAAACAGCTCAATTGCACAATCAATGCAACCAACACAATACCGGCCAGCATGGCAAAATCACGCCCTAAATTTCCGGCATCCGTAGCTTTTCCCAGGAAATCGGTTATAAAAGCGCCGGCAAACACGCCCACCATATTCATAATACCATAAGCTGTAGCCCGGTATTTGGCGGATACAAACTGACAGAGAATAGGCATGTTATTGGCGTCAAAAATCCCAAATCCAATCCCAAAACAGATTCCCGCAGCCATAAGGGCTACAACCGTGTGACCAAACCCCAGGAAGATCAGTCCGGGAATGGTCAATCCCAAACCGATAGCGCCGGTAAACACTCTTCCCTTAATATGCTTCTGTACCCACCGGTCTGAAAGCCAGCCGCCAAAAATCACGCCTATAAAAGAAGAGGCCGCAAGCGTAACGGTTGATAAGGGCCCCGCAGTGGCCATGTCCATGCCTAAATTCCTTGAAAACAAGGTAGGAAGCCAGTTTTTGGTAGCCCATCCCGGCAAGCTGGGTACTGCAAAGTAAAGCAGGATGACCCAAAAAGAAATATTGGTGAATAAAACGGCAAATGCTTTTAGCAACGGAGGTTTTTTATGCTCTAAATTGGTGGCTTGGGGATGTGTATGAGTCTGGGTCTCTCTCAATAAAAACACCAAAATAACGGCATACACCATCCCGATAATACCAATGGTATGAAAGGTGGCATGCCAGGAGTGGGCTGCCGCAAAAGTACCTCCAAATCCACCCAGTGCAGAACCCAGGTAGAGGCCGGTCATGTGGATACCAATAGCCAGGGAGCGGGTCTTGTCTTTATGAAAATCCGCAATTAGCGCCAGCCCCGTGGGCAGATACAGGGCTTCACTCACGCCCATAACTGCCCGTAAAATATAAAGTTGATGATAAGTAGTAGCCAGTCCCATTCCAAAGGTAACGGCTGAAAAGACAAACAAACTGGCTATGATCACCCATTTGCGGTTGACCTTATCCGCAATAACCCCTGCTACCGGACTCATAAACCCATAAATCCAGAGAAAAATCCCCATCAGGAATCCAAACTTCGTAGCTGACCGCAAAGCCTCAATATCCTCCGCCATAGCGCCCTGCAATGTCGAAAGCATCTGCCGGTCCAGATAATTTAACAGGCCAACTCCCCATAATAAGCCTACTAACACCCAAGGATAAATTTTTTTATACTGCATATTTTAGTGGTTCATTGTTCCAGTGTTTCATTGTTCCTATATATGACAGGATTGTATATTATGAAACTATTCTGCAACTACCCTGTCCATCTCCCTTCATTTAAATTTTCTCCCCTTCAACCGGGATTCTTTAATACGTTTCATTAGGTTACTAATCAGGACACTTACATGTATCAGTTCATTATAATAATAGTCAAATTCTTTTTGTGAAATATAGCCAAAATCAAAAGCACGATATAATTGAGATCGGGTTTCCCCGACAGAAGCTTTCGCAATACTCAAAAAATATATAAACTCTTTATTTCCGTCTCTCTCATACCCTTCTGCAATATTATCCATTATAGAACCGCTCGATCTTTTTATTTGATCTACAAGTGCAAAATTGTGTCTGAATGTTTCTTTATGTATCAGTTTATTAATTCCTCTTGCAATTATTCTTGCCTTCTGCCAGGCTTCTATTTCTTCAAAACGTCTAATAGTTGACATTGTAGAAAGGGTTTAGTGGGGTTAATGTTTCAATGTTCCAAGGTTCCAACGTTCCAATGTTCCAATGTTAAAGTTACTGAAATAATCCCGGAACTACTCTGCAACCTGGGGCTACTTTACCTTCATTCTGACACTACTCCAAAATCTTCCCGATTACAATATCCGGAGTTCTTGCTCCAGCCCTGATCTCTCCACAAGGGATTACCACTTCATCTCCCCATTTAATTGCCGTTGTCGTTACCTGCCCTGGAAAAGGGATAGAATCTACCTTACGCCATTCATTCTGATTGGTATTGTACGCCAAAACTGTTCCGCTAAATCCAGGATGAGATTGCTGTAATTTATTTTTTTCCTGAATTAATCTTTCTTTTTTTACCGAATCTTTTTCACGGGCAATTTTCATAATCAGAACTTCCGTTTCATGAAATGTTTTTCCCTGATCACCACTGAATACCAATAACGTACTGTCATTCCATGTAACCCCTGTTTGAGCGGATAAAGCATAAGGTAAAGAAGCCTTTTGTTCCCACTGCAAAGTATGTAAGTCAAACCGGTAAGCTTCCTTATAAAGGGTACTGGTGGAATCTTTATTCTTTTTTCTTCCACCGACCAGATAAAGAGCGGCCCCGTTTAGACCTGTTACTGCATACAAGACTGTATGGGTAACCGGTTTGGGTAAAATAGATAAGGTATCCCATCCACTTCGGG
This sequence comes from uncultured Chitinophagaceae bacterium, assembly GCA_964422465.1. Taxonomy (GTDB): domain Bacteria; phylum Bacteroidota; class Bacteroidia; order Chitinophagales; family Chitinophagaceae; genus FW021-bin31. The sequence continues at coordinate 9,259 of CAYRBD010000027.1, read as the reverse complement.
GACTATTCATATCTAAGCGATAAAGGACATCAGAGACTACTTGCTCATTTTGACCTCCTGCAAAATAAAGTACGTGATTTATCGAGGTTATCGAGCCGCTACTTAAAGGCTGTGGCAAATCCGGCAAATGCACTATGGCAGGTTCTTGTTTTGTTTGATCCCAATGGAGCAACCATACCTTTTTGGAAGCCCCTTCCTTATTTTCGCCTCCCGCAACCACGATCCCACTATCCGTTGTACAATTTGCACTATAAGCCACTTTATAAGGCAAAGAAAACTTTTGGGAAAAAGGCAGCAGAGTATCCCTCTCCTTATGAAATACATATAATTCTTTATAATAACGCTTCGTTCCGCCGTACCATGGCGCTCCATCAGGGAAATTAGACCCGCCTCCTACCAGAAGCCTATTACTAGAAACTCCCGCAACCGGACCTGCAAGTCCCACAAAACCAGAGCTTCCCGAAATATCAGGAATCTTCCCTCCTACCTTCCAATAGAACCTTAAGCTCGAAGTATGTTTATCACCAGAAGAATTACAAGCTACTAATGACATCGTTAATAGTATTGTGGTTAAATATAAAAATGACTTCATGATTTAGTGGTTTGATTGTTTGATTGTTGCAATGTTCCAAGGTTCCAAAGTTTCAATGTTCTAAAGTTTCAATGTTCCAGGGTTTCAATCCTTTAAATGTTTGATAAAATATCCATTCTGAAACTACCCTGGAACTTTTCTGAAACTACCTCGATTTAAACGCTTCAAATCCCAGTGCAGAAACGTCTTTCTTAAATGCCTCAAACTGCTCTTTATTCATGTTTTTTACCGGCAAACGAAATCCTCCACAATCCAGTCCGATCAATTTCATATAAGCCTTTCCGGTTGCTATTCCTCCGTATTTTCCTAAAAGTTCAATCATGTCAATAGCCTTTTGTTGCAGTTTTCTTGCAGTACCTAAATCACTCTTTTCAAAGGCGGCTATTAAATCATTGTACAGTGGAGCCGCGTAATTATAAGTACTCCCCACAGCACCTTTAGTCCCCAGTACTAATGCCGACAACATGTTTTCATCGCGCCCCCAGAGCAAGTCATATTTCCTATCCCGATAGTTCAGGCAACTGGAAAAATCCATAAAGTCCTCATGGGTATATTTTATTCCTGCGAAATTATCTATCTTCCCTTCTACCTCTTTTAATAAATTAATCATAGGTAAACCACAGCCATTTAGCACCGGTATATGATAATAATAAAAAGGCATATCCGGTACACTACCTGCGACCTCCACACAACAGGCAGCCAATTGCTTTGCATCCGCAGGCTTAAAGTAGTAAGGAGCAGTTAATGCAACTCCATACAACCCGGAAGAATAAGCAAACCTGGCCACTTCAATAGCCTCCCGTATGCTGGTTCCGCCCGTCAGGGTAATCACCTTAAAAGCCAAATCTCCCCTCGTTGCATTGGCCCATGCTGCAATTATGGCCTTACGTTCCGCTACAGTTTGGGAAACGCCTTCCCCTGTTGAGCCATTTATAAAAGCGCCTGTTATCCCATTTCTTTTTAACAACGTATAATAATTGGGAATTAAATCCGTATTCAAACTACCTTCTTCGTTCATCGGAGTAAAAGGCGCCGCTATCAGGCCTTCTAATTTTTCTATTGTCATATTTATTCTAATGTTCTATTTGTTTTATGTTTTAATGTT
>CAYRBD010000027.1:0-7462 GCA_964422465.1 uncultured Chitinophagaceae bacterium | reverse complement strand
AATGTTCTTTGTAAGACCACCCTGCAACTACTCTGGAACTATCCCGGAGCCACTCACTGTACCTGCACCACCGTAAATATCCACTTCACCGGATGCTGCCAATCCTTTCCTTTAAAGCTTCCTACAGGCGCCTTCACTAAAATCGTATTCCACCCCTTTTTCAAATGAAATTTAGTGGGCGGACGATATTCATAGCTTTCATCTACCAGCGGGTTCTCCTGACTGCCGCTTCTGCCAGGATAAGTCCAACGTAGCGGAGAAACGATCTCTCCATTAATCCATAATTTACTTCCCCGATTATCCCATTTTCCCCACTCAGGGGTAGCCACGGCATGCGAACGGGAAGGGTTATAAAAACTGATCCAAAAATAACCTGTAGTATCTGCCGGACTGTAGATCCTACGATATGCATACCAGGTCGTATTCGGCTGCGGATTCTTTAAAAGCCCTTTAAAAACAGGTGTAAAGAAATGACGCAACCAGATTGTCGCTCCATTGGCAGTGAGGTCAGCAGCAGAATCAACTATAGTATTCGTTTTCAATTCCGGCCAGAATTGTGCTGCGGAATCCCCCCTGTTTTCAAAAGGACCAAAAAGCTTCCAATGGATGTCCGCCTGTTTTACGTAAGGGAAAGACTTCTGTTTAAAAAATTCTGTCTTTTGATCCAATAGCCGCTTCTCAAATTCAGAAAAGGCCTTATACTTTGCACTGGTATCTGCCCCCATCGCAACCGTGACGCCCTTAAAACCACCTCCAACCCAGCTGCGTTCAGCCATAGCCAATATGGCCGGGTAAGCCAGGTTCATTTGTAAAATATCTTTTTCATCTTTGGCGCGGTCGTCATTCCAAAGACAGATCTCTCCGCCGAGCATAGAAGCATCTCCATGCTCCACATCTCCAATCATTTTATCAAAAATGGAAAATACGCCGCTTAATGGATCCTTGTGGTTCAGATAAGTCCCGCGGGAATCAATGTAGCGAACGGTATTGACCGCTTTTTGTGTAGCCTCCGGACTCTCATTTTGCCAAAGTTGACGGATAGTATTCTTATCATAGTTCCCTCCTGGCGCCCAACCTATGGTTTGTTTTCCCTGAGTGTGAATAAGTTTGACTATCTCCGGAAGAAAGTTTTCGTTGGTAAATTTCACTTCATCCGCACCTATATGAATATATGGAACATCATAAGCAGAATCTACTTCCGTCAAAATATTTTTAACAATCTCCAGTCCTTTTTCACTTTGCATATCCACTCCCATAGCTCTCTTAAAAGCTTCGCTATGCCCCGGCATGTCTATTTCGGGAACCAACGTAATGAACCGGTCCTTACAATATTGAATGAGCTCCTGCATTTCTTCAATAGTATAATATTGTCCATTGTTCCGGGTCATGTACTGCGGTTCGGTAAGTTGCGGATAACGTCTAACCTGTAACCGCCAGGCTACATTCTCTGTTAAATGAAAATGAAATACATTCAACTTATAATGAGCCATCACATCAATCTGCTGTTTGATCTGGTCCATCGTTTGGAAGTTTCTTCCGACATCTACCATGTATCCGCGCCAAAAGAAGGCGGGCCAGTCCCTGATTTCAACGTTATCAATAAAAGTGCCGTCCCGCATTAGCTGTCGCAAAGTCTGGATTCCGTTAAACACGCCATGAGCAGTATTCCCGGTAATCACTATTTTATGAGAAGTAACTTTCAATTGATAAGCCTCCTCCGGATAAAGCGGTGCCTGTACCCGTCCCATCCGGAGTTCAATGGCAGGAATATTGTCCCCCTCTGCAGACTTCACCTCCGCCGCTAATCCCTTTTCTGAAAACAACTCCTGAAGCACTTCTGCATTTTCTTTTAAAGCCGTATCCCGAGCCACAATGGTATGGCATTTGTATAAAGGAAATTTCCCTTTTCCCCAATTGAGGGATCGGGGCTTGGGAACGATAGAAGGTTTCTGCTGCAAACCATACACATAAGGATAAATCACGTGTTTCCAAACCATATATCCTGGCCCCAGCAGGTGTAAACCGTCATTGGTGTAGTCCAAATTTAAATGACCATCTTTGCCTTTCAACGCATCAAAAACATTAATAAAAGTATAGTTCCCGTTGACAGCTTCTTTTTCCAAATGACGATTTATATAAAGAATTGATGCTCCCTTATTTACATGAGAAGGGAATTTGTGCTTAGCCGGATTAACCGGAAAGATACTCTGAACGAAAATCTTCGTTAACGGCGTATATTCATGTATTAAGGATACAATTTTATAAATATTTTTTAAGATGGAATCCGGCTGAATGCCTCGAGCCAGATCATTGGTCCCAATCATTAAAAAAACCTTTTCCGGTTTCCTTTTTACCACTTCCTCCAGTCTATTCAATACACCGATTGTTACATCCCCGCTAATCCCCCTGTTTTTTATGTGCTTATCCCGAAACAACTCTCCCCAGCTTCCGCCATCGGTAATACTGTTCCCTAAGAAAATAATATCTTTTTTTGATTGGGGTAAAAGCCGGAATTGGGTAGCCCGCTGATGGTAATAGGTGGAAAATAAAGAATCCGGATAGTGTGGGAAGGCACTCTGTGCAGATAAAGAATTAAAAGATAAGCTTAATAAAAGCAGGCTTAATAATCGCCTTTGCCACAAAGGCACAAAGGCCCTAAGATGCACTAAGATATGATCACTCAATTTAAAATTTTTATTATTCATCTCCTTTAACAAATTGATTTTGTCTTTTAATTATTTTTATTTTGCCACCAAGACGCTAAGACTCAAAGGAACACTAATCCCTTTGTGATCCTTCGTGTCTTTGTGCCTTTGTGCCTTCGTGGCTATTCTGCAGTTTCTCCATGGCCGTTCTTTGTTTCTTATTTTTTCCACTTCATTACTTTAAATACAATTTCTGAATATCCCTTCCTTTCATACAATACCCCTATTTTACGATTGCCTATTTTAACAATATCCGAATAGGCTGTACTCTCTCCTTTTTTATCCACCAGGTATTTTCTGCTCCAGGTTTTACCGCCATCAAAACTGATTCTCAGAGTTAAATCTATACGGTTATCCGGACTGGCATCATTGCTAAAAGCCAGGATATTGGGATGCTTTTTTCCACCGACATTTAAGATACTGCCTTCATTGACCGGGTCCGGTAATTGGGCATCATAATAGGTTGTATCCCAGGTTTCGCCGCCATCGCTGCTGATAGAAACAATCCGCTCTTTGGGATTCCCCGTCTGGTTCCGGGTATTGAGCATCAGCTTATTGCCCGGCAATTCGGCCGCGCTGTTTTCATTTCCTCCCGGAAAAGGCACATTTTCACTTAGGTGGAAGGTTTTTCCATGATCATCGGTATAGTATCCATGTGCTTTATAATCTTCAAAATGCGGTTGTGGATCCCCTTTGGAATGGTTAGCAGCCACATAGATTCTGCCCTTGTATTTCCCCCATTTAAACTGCATGGCATGCCCGGGGGTATTGGCATAAGAGCGCCAATCGGGTTTCTTAGTTTGGTCGGTAATGTTTACCGGGTCCGACCAGGTTTTTCCGTTATCGGTAGAGGTTTTGTACCAGACTTCTCGGGAACCTTTTCCCTGTCTTAATTCTCCTTCGGGAACATCCCCGGTGTTATAAAATAAAAATATTCTGCCCTTGGGGTATCTTGGATCCAGCAAATCTACTATGGGTGCTGCATTACCGGCCTGCAAATCTCCATTTTCAGCTACTACCTGCAACCCCGACCAGGTTTCTCCTTTATCGGCGCTCCTTTTCATGACAATATTTACATGCCCAAAATCAGCGGCGCCATTCACCCTTCCTTCTGAAAAAGCCAGCAGGTCTCCATTGGGAAGGCTAATTATAGCCGGGATACGGTAACTTTGATACCCATCTTGTCCGGCTTGAAAGACCGTAACAGCTTCTTTCTCTTGAGAGCATGCCATCTGTACAAAACAAAAAGCCGTGAGCAGAAATAAGAGTAATTTTTTCATGATCTTTTAATTTTTTTCAACCATTAAGAAGTTAAGGAAAATTAAGATAAATCTAATTCTTAATACTTTTTAACGCCTTAATATTTTTATCATTTTATCATTTCATGGCCCTCTCTTTATAAAAAATATTAATCATAAACGTACTCGCCGGAAGACCTTCTTCATTTACTAAATTTGCAGTAGTAAAAGGCTGCCAGCCATACACTATCTTATCTGCATGAACGTCTTCAGGAATAATCAAGATAACATGTTCATCTTTTATGGAGGCATTAGCTTTCACAAAGTACCCTTTATGATTGAGTATTTCAAATCCTCGTAAAGGTTTTCCATCAGAGGTCTTTAATCCCTTTCCCTGCGCAAAGGAAATCAGGATTTTATTCTCATTTGCAACAGCAGCTTGTACCAAAGGTCCGTTGGGGAATACCTTTTCCTCTTTGTAAGTACCCCATAAAGCCAGATTTGCCAGCCGCAACCCTACCGGTTTTTTATTATTATAATGTACGTTGGTACGGTCTCCCACATCGCTGCTCACCGCCATTCCGGAATTGGGAACAACCTCCAAAAGCCTCCGTTGAGCATCTCGAAAGTGGGGCCAGGAGGGGCGATCCAGGCTGGACAGTTGCACATAATAAAACGGGAAATCATATCCCCAATGCTGCCGCCAGTCTTTTACAAAGACAGGAAACAGTTTGCTGTATAGCTCCGGATTTTCTGCATCACTCTCCCCCTGATACCAGATGACCCCTTTGATGGGGAATTTGGTTATTTTGGAAATGCCCGCTTCAAAATTAAAAGCGGGATCATACGGATGACGCTGATATTTCGAGCTGGTCTTTTGAAGGTTCAGATTGGCTCGTTCTCTGCACCATTGCATGATATAATCTGATTGGCGCCAATTATTGAGCGCCGGCTCAAATAACGGATTAGCTTCCAACGTCAGCCTGCTGACCCAGGAAATCTGTGGAGAACCACCCACCGCCAATTCAATCAAACCAATGGGAATATGTTCTTCCTGTTGAATTTTTTTTCCAAACCAATACCCTACTGCAGAAAATGCTTTAGCAGCAACTTCTTCATTTAGCTCCCAGATTCCCTGAAACCAATCTAAATTATTGGCCTTCGTCAGCGTGGCGGAATCCCAGGCCACAGCGTTCGTTTCCGCATACGGAGTATATTTAAACAGCCTTAAATTTTCATGTTCATTCGCATTTTTGGCAACTGCCTTCCCGCCGGTAGCTTCGGCAAGGGAATAATACATATTAGACTGCCCGGCACACAACCATACATCCCCGATTAAAATATTATGATAACTGACCTTCCGGTTTCCATCTGTTATGTCCAGTGTGTGTGGCCGGTCGGATGCTTTTGAAGCCGGGAAAGCAACTTCCCATTGTCCATCGGAAGGAGTTTGTACGGTTTCTGTCTGTTGGTTAAAAACTACTTTTATCGTAGTTCCGGCATCTGCAATGCCCCACACCTTTATGGGTTTATCCCTTTGCAAAACCATGTTATCGGTAAAAATACCGGCTACTTTCAGCCCTCCAAAATCCCCTGTAATATTTTTATAAACGACCCTGCTCATTTTAGCAGCGCCTTTTACATTAGGATGCAGGGTCCAGGCATCTGTAATTAAATCAGGACGATCATGAAAAGCAGCATAAAGGTCAATATATTGCAACTGACGGGTTTCTACAATCCGTTTTATTTTCTTTTGTGCTTCCCAAAACCAGTCAAAGGTGCTGGACAAAAAACGGGGATGTGCGGTAAACACCGGCATCAGGGAGCAAATAAAGATTCTCATCTCCGGGTTTACGGACAACAGCGTATCAATTAACCGGTTGTAATCGGGGATAAAATTATCTTTATCATTGGGCCAGGTACGCGGATCGGTGTCATTCACGCCCAGGCAAAGGATCGCTTCATCGGGATGAAAAGCCAATGCTTCCGCAAACTGTCTGGTTTTGTAATATGGATTCTGCCCTTTCCGCATAAGCGTAGCCCCACTGTGGCCAAAGTTTTTAACCACATAATCCGTTCCTAATTTTTTTTGAAGCAAGGCCGGATAGGATTGAGTGGCAGGATCAGGTAAGGTGTATCCATAAGTAATGGAATTACCGATACAGGCAATTTTGGTTTTAGATTCCTGGGCAAAGCCCATTGGAGTTAACCAGAGGATCAGCCATAAGGATATGAAAAAGAATCTCATTTTCATAAAAGTGAACCATTAAGAAGTCAAGAGACAGGAAGAAGGAAGTTAACTTAATTATTCTTAACTCCTTAATGGTTGATAATCTAGTACCCTGGAGTTTGTTTAAGTAACGGGTTGTTATTCAGCATACCAAGCGTTATAGGTAACTCCAGAGTAGGACCATTACCAGAGGCAACAGTGGCAGGGGAAAGATATTTTGAATCAATATTATCAAATACATATTGATCCCCTGCTCTCCTCAAGGACCACCAGCGTTTTCCTTCGCCAATAAATTCTCTAAGACCTTCATTCAAAATAGCATCCATATTATCCTTTAAGGAACTATTCACATAATGGGTATAATTTGTCCCATAGGCTCTTTCCCGGATCTTATTAATTTCAGGAGAAGGGTCCTGGCCTAACTTAGCCTTAGCCTCTGCAATTAGCAGCAGTACATCCGCATAACGATAAATGGGATAATCATTGTCATACACCTGGTTAGTTCCACTTACTTCACCAATATATTTTGTTAACATAATTCCGGCTACAGGATAGGGGGCATTATCCCGATACATAATCCTAAAGGTATTCGAAATTCTTTGATCAGCAGGTCCACTGGTTAAACGCGCTATCATATCGGCATTCATACCGATTCTATTTGCTCCTCCAACATTGGGATATACATTGGATACATTTTCATCCGGATCATTATTTTGGGCAAAGGTCAACGTTTTCGCAGATATCGAATTTACTCTAAAATTCCCAAATACCCCATTTTGGGCTTGGTTTAGCTCATAATTAAGCGCGAAAATAATTTCAGGATTATCGGCCTTTTTGGAGGGATCAAAAATATCTGAATAATTTGCATCCAATTGTAAAGTCGGCCCCTGTATAGCCTCTACTTTTTGGAGTGCGGTAAGCGCTGTCTGTAGGTCCTGCTGTCCTCCATTCATTAAGGTACCGGACCAAATATACGCATCTCCTTTGAGTGTTAATGTGGCCACCGGATTCCAATAGGCCCTGATACCCGAAGGTATAGTCAGATCACTATTGAGTGATAACGACTCCTCTATATCACTTTTTATTTGAGCCATCACAGAATCAGCAGAGGTCCTTGCCTGAAAAGTCTCTTTGGGGGTAGATATAGATTTAATGGGTTCCGTAACCAAAGGTACGGCTCCCCATGTTTTCAACATGGTGTAATAAATGTATGCCCGAAGTCCATACATCTCAGCTAGTTCTTTGTCACTTTGTTCCTTAGAAACTTTAGATTGAGGTAAAAGATTAAT
>CAYRBD010000026.1:7890-35700 GCA_964422465.1 uncultured Chitinophagaceae bacterium | reverse complement strand
GCCAAAAGCATTTCCTGTAGCAATTCTGCATAGGCTTTAATACTGGTCAGGGGTGTTTTCAGTTCGTGACTGGCGATGCCTATAAAATCATCTTTTTGTTTTTCGATGGCCTTTTGTTTCGAAATATCAACAGAAATAATGAGGGCGGAAGCAGGCTTGCCTTCCTCGTTCAAGAGGGGAGAAATCTGGTTATAAACCCATATAGAATGACCATCCCTGCAGATCATCCGCTTTTCCATAGTATAGGCTTTTCCTTCTGTTTTTAACCGGTTAAACAACTGCTTGTCCTGCTCAAGGTCTTTCTCATGAATAACCGCATTTAAATTCATTTTCAGCAGTTCTTCCTTACTGTATCCCAGCATCTTGCTCATTTGGTCATTGACAAAGATAAATTGCCTTTTCATGTCTAATTTTAGAATGCCGGCGATTGCCTGATTGATCATTACCCGATAATTCTCTTCCGATTCCCGTAAGGCTTTTTCCATCCGTTTCCGGTCGGTAATGTCAATGGCCACGCCTCGCATAAGAAGGGCTGCCGAATGAGCAGCGCTAAAGGTAGTCTTTGCCGTAATATTAACCCAATATATCGTGTTTTTTGGGGATACAATACGGAGGTCAACACGTAGCCTGCCGTTGTTTGCAGGGTCTAAGGCTTTCTTTACCTCCGCCTGCAGGCGCTTACGGTCTTCCGGATAAACAAATTCATTTATTAATTTAGCCATAGATAAGGCGTTGACCTGTTGCAGGTTAAGCAATTCGCGCATTTCCCTGTCCGGTTCCACCATTTCCTGGTTGGGGTCATAAACAAAGGTACCCATTTTGGCTGCCTGGGTGGCCAGCCGCAGCCGTTCTTCGCTTTTGTGCAGCGCTTCTTCTGCTTTTGCTCTTTCTACTGCTGCCCAGGTGCGTTCGGCAGTATCTTCCGTCAGTTTAATTTCCACGTCGCTCCATGTGCGCGGCGATAAGTGATGCAGGGATAAAGTAGCGGCCAGTTTATTATCCTTAATCAGCGGTATGATCAGGATGGCCAATGCATCTATGGCAAGAAAGGCTTTGCGGGTCGCCTGGCTTAAGCGGGGGTCGGAACGTACATCTTCAATACACACGACTTTTCCCGAACGCAATGTTTCACCAACCCATCCGAAATCGTCAATCCGGCGGCTGCCTGTCAGGGGAGAAGCGCCCTCCCGTGCATAATTGTCTGTAATTACCCAATGCTCTTTGTCCGCTGCAATCCCCGCATAAAAAACACGGTCCACCTTCAACTGGGCCCCCAGAATACCGGTGGCAGCCTTTTGAATTTCAACGGCATTGGAAAGGGTGTTCAATTTATCGCTTAACCTGAGAATGTATTCCTGTCTTTTTTCTGCATCCTTACGCTCGCTGATGTCATTAAACAATATCGCCAGTCGATGCGCTTGTGGCGGCCCAATTCTGAAAGCATATACTTCGTAAAAGCGATCAAAATCCACCACTTCATTTTCAAAACTTTCCGGTTCCCCGGTTTTGACGATTTTCCCGTAAACATCAAACCAAGCCGGCTCATGATCCGGTATCATTTCTTTTATGGTTTTGCCTATTGCCTGTTTCAGGCCCGTTTGCTTTTCAAAGGCCTTATTGACTTCAAGAAAACGGAAGTCATACGCCTTGTCTTTCTCATCAAACAACACTTCTACGATGCAAAATCCCTGGTCAATCGCTTCAAACAACGTACGGTATTTTTCCTGGGATTTAAGCAGCGCTTCTCCGGTGCGCTTGGTTTCTGTGATGTCCACAAAAGTGAGCACTACGCCGTCAATCTTGTCTTCTATGGTTCTGTAGGGGGAAAACCGCACGATAAAGTTACGCTCATCCTTCGACTGTACTTCGCGTTTCAGCGTCTGCAAAGACTTCAATACCCTGGCCGCGTCTTCTTGAAAATCATCCGGAGACAACTGGTGGGTAACATGGGAAAGCGGCCTGCCGATATCGCCGGGGATCAGATTGAAAACACCCGTAGCGCTGGGGGTATAGCGTTTGATGTTCAGATTCTTGTCCAGGAAAATGGTGGCAATGTCTGTGGAACGCATCAGGTTTTCCAGGTCTGAGTTGGCATGGCTTACCTCTTCCACCTTATCTTTCAGTTCGTTGTTTACCGTAGTCAGTTCTTCATTCACCGATTGCAATTCTTCCTTGCTGGTTTCCAGTTCTTCTGCTGTGGAGCGCAGTTCTTCATTTATGGCCTGCAGTTCTTCATTAGAGGCTTTGAGTTCTTCGGTAGAAGTTTCGTATTGTTCTATGGTATTGCGCAGCCGGTCTTTGGTATGACGAAGTTCATCCTCCATCCGGCGTATGACCGTTTCCATGGCTTTGTCTCCGGCAATAATCGCCTGCATGGATTCTGCGGAGGGGAGGTCTCCGGCAATTTCTTCAAACATGATCAGCGCGGAGGCATCGGAAGTCCCTACCGGCCTGACGGTAATATTGATAGCTCTTTCCTGTCCGTTGATCTGCACGCGTATATTTTTTGCTTCTACCGTTTTGTTCTCTTTGCGGGCAGAAAAAAGGGCGGCCCGCACGTCTGAAAGCAAGGCGGGATGAATGGCTTTGATGATGTTGGCAGAAGGTTCTCCCCCTGCAAAACGCAAATACTGGCCGGCGCTTTCACTCAGATGAAGAATATCTCCTTCCTCATTAATCAGGATGGAAGGAGGCGCATAGTATTCAATAAGACGGTGATGCAGTTCTCCAAAAGACTGGAGATTGCTGCGCATTTCGGTTGGCAATTCCCGCCTTTGGGGCATCCAAACCCCAGGTAACGGCAGAGGGGGCGGCATTTTCCAACTGGTGTTCGAGGGCAGGCATTGATAGATGCGTTGCTTCTTATCAAACGGAGAAAAATGCCGGGGAGTGCTGTCTGTTGTTTCGGAAGAACCCAGGAACAAATAACCATTTTCATGCAGGGCAAAATGAAAAATATTCAATACCTGCTCCTGCGTTTTTCGATTCAGATAAATCAACACATTTCTGCAACTTATCATATCCAACCGCGAGAAAGGAGGATCCCGTAAGATGTTGTGGGGAGCAAAAAGGATCATTTCCCGTATTCCCTTGCGAATGCGATAGGCGTTGTCTTCCTCTTTAATAAAAAATTTATGCAGGCGTTCAGGCGAAATGTCCGAAACGATGGCATCTGTAAAGCGCCCTTCCCGGGCATCGCTAATGGCATCTTCATCTACATCCGAGGCAAAAACCTGGATATTGGGGGATTCGGATAACGTAGAGGCGTATTCGCTCAATAAGATGGCGATAGAATAAGCTTCTTCTCCGGTGGAACAACCGGCTATCCATACGCGTACCTGATCAGTGACCTTTTTTTCCTTAAATAATTCAGGAATCACTTTCTCCTGAAGGACTGCAAAAGCTTCTTTATCTCGAAAAAAATTGGTTACGTTAATCAGCAGGTTTTTCAACAGCGACAACACTTCTTCCGGCTTACTTCGTAGAATATTCAGGTATTCTTTCAGGTCGTCTGTTTCATGAATCTGGAGGTGCCGGGCCAGACGGCGGATGAGGGTAGGGCGTTTGTAATTGGAAAAATCATGGCCGGTACGTACCCGCAGGAGCGTGAGCACATCGCGCAGCAACTCCATGTTTTTTATTCCTGAGGCTACGGTGCTGGCGTCTCCGTCTGTCAGCCGCCATTTCTCGGTGGTATCGCGTACAAACAGCAATTTTTCGGGCATTTTGGCTACCGGCAGCACCACATCGGCAATCTTGGTTTCTATGGCGCTGCGTGGCATCCCTTCATACTCGGCTTCCTGCGGGTCCTGGATGATGGCAAAGCCTCCGTGTCCCTTGACGTGTTTCATGCCCATGGTGCCATCGGATCCGGTTCCGGACAGAATAATACAAACGGCTTTCCGGCCAAAGGCATCTGCCATCGTACGAAAAAAGCGGTCAATAGGCACCCGCACGCCTTTAATGCGTTCGGGTTCTTTGAGTTTTATGATGCCATCGGTCATCTCCAGGTGTTTGGCCGGAGGAATGACATATACCTGATTCGGTCTTACGCTTACCGTCTTCTTCACCTGTATCACCTTCATTTCGGTCTGGCGCTGAAGAATTTCCGCCAGGTTGCTCTTATGGGTTTGGGAAAGATGCAGGATCACAACGAAAGCCATCCCGCTGTCTGCCGGCATCACGCTAAAAAATTCCGCCAATGCCTTTATGCCTCCTGCAGACGCCCCGAGGGCCACTGTTAAAAAGGATTTTTCTTTATCGGCTGCTTTTTTCTTTTTTGCCAAGTTCCCTCCTGTTTATGTTCTCTTTTGCATCTTCCTACAAATGTAGTTAAAAAAGCACCCATATAAAAACAGCATGATCGTTATTATTTCCAGTGTGATCATAAGGCAACTCCAATTAGGAAGCGCTTTTTTTCTTCTTCATCAGCCATCCTACCGTTCCTGAAAGGGCTATCCCGGCTGCCACGGTAAGCCACTTGTGTCTTTGTATCCACAAGAGGGAACTGTTGAATTTTGATTGGGCATCAAAGGCGCCATGTGCTCCATGATCTCTCTTTAAGGGATCCCAAAGATTGTCCGCAGCATTAGGATCAGCCGGTACGGAAGTTTGTTGCCCCTTATATCCTGTTTTGGCAAGATAATGATCCATATAACCGGGACAAAATTTATTACCTAAAATACTTTCTATGGTGGTATAGCCTACATGGGTTTCCCTTTGTGGATGTCTGGCTACATATAATACTGCTTTGGCCGCTACTTCCGGTTCATAAATAACCCCCATAGGGCGCGGTTTATAGGGCAGTTTATTTCGTACAACATCAAACTGTGGCGTGTTCATGGCCGGCATTTGTATCATGCACAAATGGATATTGCTTTTATCATGGATCAACTCACTTCTCAGAGATTCAAAAAAACCATGTATCCCATGTTTGGCGCCACAATAGGCGGACTGCAAAGGGATACCCCGATAAGCCAGTGCAGAACCAATTAAGATGATGGTGCCCTTGTTCCGGAGGCTCATACTTTTTAAAGCTTCACGTGTACCGTAAACCTGCCCCAGGTAAGTAACCTCGGTAACTCTCTTAAACTCTTCGGAGGTAATGTTTTTAAATGCGCCGAATACGCTAACCATGGCATTGTTGATCCATATATCAATAGGTCCCAGGGTATCTTCTATTTGCCGGGCCGCTGTTTCCATCTGTTGGGCATCGCTGACATCCGCTTCTACCGCCAGGGCTTTGCTTCCCATTTTTTCTACTTCTTTACGGGTGCCTTCCAGCCCCTCCCTGCCTCTGGCAATGAGCCCAAGCCGTACACCGTGTTTTGCAAATTCCCGAACAATCGCGCGTCCCAATCCTGCGGAGGCGCCGGTGACGACAATCGTCTTTCCTGAAATCTTTGTACTCATAAATATTTAGTTTTAAGTTACATTTACACTAAAGTTTTCGTTTTCCCATTGGTCTGCCTCTTTCCAATAAAAAGTGAATTGAAGAGGACCTTTTTTATTGGTTTTTGGCAGATCGGCATAATATATTCCCAAGTCCGTATTTACGGTGTCTGTATCTTTGCTTGTTTTCCAATCATCCATCGTCCAGTGAATTGTTGCAGGTGTTTTTGTTTCAATTCTCAATTTCTTTCCTTTGCCTATTGTATCGCAAGGATGTTCAAAATCCCACTTTTCATATTTATAAGGATGTTCATTGTCCACGTAACGTATGCGTGGATGTTCGGGCATGTCAAACACTTTCTTTAATCTTAAAGATGCACACAGTTTAATATATTCTGCTTGCGCCCAAACCAGTGGCATCGCAGACCCGGAGTGTTTTCCAAAAAAGAGTTCTTTTTCCGGAACATCTTCCTGATCCCATATTTGTTCAGAAAGCAAACCATGATTGGAAAAAGCCTCCATAGTTTTTACCAGTGAACCGGCCTTTTGCAAGTGGCCTGCCGCTATTTCATAATGAGCGCGCTCGCCGGTCAGCAGGGGCCACGGACGGCCAATCCCCACCCCGTCGAATTCACTGCCATCGGCTTTTTCACCATATCCGTCTCCATTGTACCGATACCAGCATGGGCCATAAGGGGTATCGGCTTTTAACAGATGATCTATTACTTTAATGGTATTCAAAATACGAGGGTCGTCTGCTGCTCGCAAACCAAAACGAACCAGTGCCAGCGCATCGGGGCTTATCAACTCATTTATCTGCATCCATCCTTCTTCCTCTTCATGATCCCCTACATGAATTTTTCTGTCTCCCAGGTTTTGTGCCGGTATGTTTTTAAAAGGATTAATACGGATATAATATCCTTCTACTCCGATCTCTTTTGCCAATCGTGTTCCGGTTACATAGGTCCATTTTTCAATATTCTCATTCCAGCGATCCGCTGTTTCATATAAATATCTGGCCAGTTTAGGTTTATTGTTCTTTTTTGCAAAATCAGCAGCAGCCAGTAAGGCTGCAATTTCTGTTGCCATCGTAAAGGTAGAATAGCCAGCCTGTTTTTCCCAACGATCCTGCATGGTGTAAGGGCCTTCTCTAACAAGATAACCTGCCGCTTTTTTTACAACATTCCAGTACCGGGAAAAATATTTTGGGTTCATTAATTCCTTATTTTTAAACAGGTCTATAGTAAAACAGGAAGAGCTATTTCATCCAATTGAATTCCCTGCCAGTGTCTTTTGCCAGATAACCACATGTTTTGAGGCCAGGAGCCGTCGCCTTCCTGTGTGGCGGCCAGATAATTGAGTATTCGTTGTGTATCAGGATGGGTACCCATTGCCATCAGACCTCCGGAAGTTTCGACCAGGTCACGCGCCCATACCATGTGATAACCTCCTATATCCTGATCTCCTTTCGCTGCTCCCCAGGGAATAGACATGCTGGCCACTATAGCGCCCGGAAAACGTTTGGCCTCATGCATACGCAGAACAGCAGCACTTTCCCGGTAAAGTTTTCCCCCGGATCGCTTAGAAGAACTTTGGTGCGTTATTGTCTTTTGCCAGTCTTTCCACTCTTTTACATAAAGTTGATAAGCTTCATCAAAGCCATTCAGCAGAGCAGACCATACGTGTAACCCGGCTTCTTCTTTATCCCTGCCAAAACCTATTGCGAGTAAAAAGGTGTCTTCTACCTTATCCAAATTTATTTCTCCGGTTAAAGCCACGTTGCCGTTTGCTGCATGCTGATAGGTCCAGGTCATTTGTTTATGTTGGTTCAGGTCTTGCCAGCCGTCTGATTTTCCGGAATATCCGACCGAACGCTTTTTCCAGGGATAAGAACAGGCAAAAGCGATCGTTTTCCCGTCTCTATAGGCAAAAATCATGGGAATTCCTTTGTATTCTCCTACCCAGGCTGTGTTTCCACTACCACAATTCCCGATATGAGGAGCCAGTAGTGCATACAGCCGGTAGTCTTTAACTTCCCCTTTCAATGCCTGAAACCGGACCTTTTGTAAAACAACATCCCGGATAGGATCTGAAATAATGGTTTTTTCAATGCTGTAATTCCCGTTCAGGCATCCATTCAGGATACGATAGGCAGGGATTCCTCTATTTACCATCTGAACATCATGAGTGGTATGACGTTTTTCTTCTGAGAAGAAATCTTTTCCATCCGTAACAACGAACCCCATGTCGCGGGTACAGGCCATATCCTCACGTGGATAATAGATTTCATTTAATATTCCGTGACTAATGGTAAAACTAACATTTGAAGAAGCATTTAAAGCTTTGCCAATGCCGTCTTTAGCGCTGGATGTCCAACGCGCAGAGATTCCCGGAGCCCCGGGTGCATTTTTTTGTTCCTCCTTATTCATACCCTTATTAAGACAATTCTTATGCCATTTGCCCATTAAATAGCAGGTATAAAATTTGTACTTTTTCTATAACTAAACTAAATGTACAGTTATGGCTAAGTATTCAAAAGGCGCTCAAAAGGACGTGGAAAGAGCGGTTAAGGAAATGAAAGAAGGGAAACTAAAAAGCGGGAAGAGCGGGAAAAAAGTAACCAATCCCAAACAAGCTGTTGCCATCGGACTTTCAGAAGCCAGAAAGAAAGGAAAAAAGGTACCTAAAAAGAAAACGGATAAAAAAAAGAAAGATTAATCTTTTTTAATTACCCAATCCGGGGAATTGAATGTAGAGAAAATTCCCCATTGTACCTGTATAAAAAAAGCTGTCAAAAATTGACAGCTTTTTTTACTTCGGGTTTTCATTTTTCTTTTTTATAATCTACCTCCGGATGAAGTATCCGTCATGGGTGGGTTATCTCTGTGCTGGAGGGGAGGGGTGGCTCTTTTACGCCTCCGGTTTTGTTCTCTCTGCATAGCAGGATGGTTAAGCGGAGGTTGCGATAAGGTATCTGTTCTTTCCGGATAAGAGGTATCCATTCTTTCCTGAGAGGTCGTATCCATTTTCTGATACTGTTTCTGGTTTTGCAGAGTATCTGTTCTGCCGGGAAAAGTAGTATCTGTCCTTCTCTGTCGGTTTTTCCTGTTAGCAGGTTCGGTTACCCATGGATTATGAGTAGTGTCTTCAGGTTGTATTTGCGGCGGATTTGAAACAGGCGGTTGTTCCTGCCTGTCGGGAATTGTGTCTGAAAATATGGGGTTGTCTTTTTTTACCGGTGGACTGTCGTGCTTCCCCTGGGCCCATGCAGCAGTAGCTATAAACAGACCCATCATCGCCATTGAAATAATGCGTTTCATAAGATATAAGTTTATAGAATTAATAAATAAGGCTTCTCTTGTTAAGGAACAAGGGGTATGCCAAATTATCCTTACTTCAGCTCCAAACGCTGGTCTTTTTAGTTGAAGTTTCTTTACGTTCCTCTAATGCCATTTTTAATACTTCTGCCAGATGAAGTCCCTTTCGTTCGGTTAGCTGTTCTATCTGCTCCCGGCAGCTATAACCATCTACAATAACAAGGGTATTTTTATCTGCATTGCGCACTGCGGGTAACAAAACCCTTTCTCCTGCTTTTACAGAAACTTCATAATGCTTTCCTTGTTTTAGATAACCAAAGTATCCGGCCAGCCCACAGCATCCCGAATCGAGGGTTTGAAAATCAATCCCCATTTTTTGAAGAACCTGTTCTTCACTGGTCATCTTCCAAAGTGATTTATGATGACAATGACCATGCAGAATAGCCTTTTTATGCATTGAGGGAATCTTAAATCCAGGTGCCCTTTTTTCTAAAAATTCTGCAAGATCGTACGTTTGCTTTGATAAGCGCATTGCATCCTGGTCGTGTGGAAGCAGGTCGGGAAGTTCATCCTTAAATACTGAAATACAACTGGGCTCCAGGCCCACAAGAGGAATTCCCTGACGAATTTCCATCCGCAGCGCATCCAAAATTTCTTTCAATTTCTTTTTTGCCGTTTTCAACATGCCGAAGTCATATAAGGGACGACCACAGCAAAGAGGTTTTTGCGGAATAATCACCTGGAAACCTGCTTCTTCTAAAACCGTAACCCCTGCAATCAAGGTATCCGGTTTAAAATAATTATTGAAAGTGTCTGTCCATAATATTACTTTGGGCCTTTTACCAGCCTCTCTCTTTTTACTCCGGTCTTTTTTTCTGTTTTGATGTAAATGGCGAAAAGTCTTTTTTGCAAACAGGGGAATCTCACGCTTTGGTGTTACGCCGGCAACTGCTTTGGCTATGCTTTTTAAAAACCAGGCATGTGTTAAAAAATTGACCAGGCCGGGCATAACAGAGGCCAGCCTTGACCAACGGTAAATTAAGCCAAAGGCATAGGCTGAACGCGGACGGATTTTTCCCTTATAATAATGGGATAAAAATTCAGACTTAAGAGTGGCAATATCTACATTTACCGGACAATCGCCTTTGCATCCTTTGCAGGCCAGACAGAGATCCAGAGATTGTTTTACATTTTTGTCTTTCCATCCTTTGTTGATCACCTGCCCCTGCAGCATTTCAAACAGCAGATGGGCGCGCCCGCGGGTACTGTCTTTTTCTTCGCGGGTAACCATGTAACTCGGGCACATGGTTCCGCCTTCCTGCCGCCGGCAATTGCCCACTCCTACACAGCGAAGTGCAGCCCGTGAAAAGCTTCCATTGTTATCATGATTCAAAAAATGGAAATGGGTTTTTGGACTGGCCGGGGCATAGTGTGTACCCAATCTTAAATTGCTTAGTTGCCCGTAATTATCAACGATCTTGCCGGGATTCATTTTCCATTCGGGGTCCCATATTTCTTTGAACTCTTTGAAAACCTGCATCAGTTCGGGACCAAACATGATCTCCAGCAGGTCGCCCCGGCTTTGCCCGTCTCCATGTTCTCCGGAAAGCGCTCCTCCATAGCTTACCACCAGTTTTGAAGATTCTCTGGTAAACTTTTTATAATGCTGCAGTCCTTCTCTGGTAACCAGATCAAACCCCACGCGACAGTGGATACATCCCTGCCCAAAATGCCCGTATAAGGAAGGAAAATAACCATATTTACTAAATAATTTTCGAAGGTCTTTCAGATAGGCTCCTACTTTTTCTGGAGGAACGGCGGAATCTTCCCAGCCGGGTGCGCCATCCGGTTCCCCCGGAACAAAAGCAGTTGCTCCCAATCCTGATTCCCGCACCTTCCAAAGTTTTGCTTCTTCTTGGGGGTTGTTTAACAGCACCATTTCTGGCGGGCTATCTGTTTTTTTAAGATCCTCCATGAGCGCTTTGGCTTTTTGATCTGCTTCTTCTTTACTTCTCCCGCCAAATTCCACCAGCAACCATCCTCTGCTTTTTTGGGTCGGTAAATCAACCAGGTCATCCAGATGCAGGTCTTTTTTCTGCATGAATTCAATCAGTTTGTGATCAAAACCTTCCAGGCCTATGGGCTCATGCTTCATTACTTCCATCACGTGCCCTCCTGCCTCATACACATCCGGATATCCTAAAACAACCAGAGAACGGCTGGAAGGCTCCGGCATTAATTTCATAGTAGCTTCCAGAATGGTTACGCAGGTGCCTTCTGAACCAATCAACGCTTCTGCCACGTTAAATCCTTTTTCGGGGAGCAGGGCCGGCAGATCATAACCGGAAACCCGCCGTGGTATATTCGGGAACTTCTCCCGGATCAGGTCTGTATATTTATCCCTCAGCTCTTTCAGCTTTTTATAAATTTCTCCTTTTCTTCCGCCTTCCTTAATAATGTTTTCCAATTCCTGTTCGCTTGTAGGCCCTACTCTCATCTTAAGACCGTCATAGGTCAGGATGGTCATCGATTCGGTATTATCTGCCATCCGTGCGCCATAGCCATAGAATTGAGACATGACCGAATGCACACCGCAGGAATTATTCCCCAGCATCCCGCCAATTGCACAATGGCTGTGGGTGGCCGGGTCGGGTCCAAAAGTTAATCCCGCCTCCTGCATAGTGGCTTTTTTCATGGTATCTAAGACAGTGCCCGGCTGTACCCGAATTAATTTTTTCTCTTTATCTATTTCCAGTGCTTTATTGTAGTACTTGGTCATGTCCATCACGACTGCCACGTTGCAACAAGCACCGGTAAGGCTTGTTCCACCTCCGCGGGGAAGGAGCGGTGCTTTGTATTTTCTACAAATCGCCACAGTATTTATGATGTCCTGTTCGCTTTTGGGAAGGACAACACCAATAGGCGCCTGGCGATAATTGGAAGCATCTGTTGCATATAGGGCTTTGCTTCCGCGATCAAAACGAACCTCCCCTTCAACGGCTGCTTTCAGTGCATTTTCAAGATAAATGGCATCTACTCCTTTGGCATATTTTGTTTCGTAGCGGTTGTCCTGTTTGATGTCTTTTTCTGAAGCTGTATTCATGATTTATTGATTAATAAATTTTATATTCTGCGGCATCGGCTTTCTTCAATTCTAACCCACAGCCCGGGCGCTCCAGATCAGGGTATAACAACCCGTCTTTTGGCTTTTGAACGCCTTCAAAAAGCAACTCTTCTATCCGGTAATGATCATAGAAGTATTCTGCGGAATAGAAGGAGTCCACGGTTAATGCGGCATGCAGATGTATAGCCGGGGCGCAATGAGAAGAAAATAAATTTTGATAAATGAAAGCCATATCGGCGGCTTTCAGGAAACCGGAGATTCCGCCACAACGGGTGGCATCTGCCTGCAAAACATCAACAGCACCGGCATCCAGCATCCGTTCATAATAGGGTAGGGTATAACCATATTCTCCGGCTGCTACCTTTATAGTGGGCGGCATTCTCTTGCGAATAAATTGCAAGCCGATGAAATCACTGGAAGGCACCGGCTCCTCAAACCAGGTCACTCCGAATTCAATAAATTGCCACCCTTTTTCAATGGCCTGTTTGGCGTTGTATGCACCATTGGCATCTACAAATAATTGCCCTTCTTTGCCCATAGCCGCTCGTGCCGCCTTCACGCGCTCCACATCTTTTTCGGGCTCGCGACCGATCTTTATTTTAATCTTATCAAAGCCCATTTCCACCCATTCTTCCACCTGTTTTTGTAACCTGTCTATGGAATAAGAAGTAAACCCTCCACTGGCATATACAGGCATAGCAGCCCTTCTCATCCCCAATAGTGTAGCAAGCGGAATTCCCAGTATTTTCCCTTTTAAATCCCACAAGGCGTTGTCCACGGCGGCAATAGCCATAGCCGCTATCCCACTGTTGCCATCGTTACGAACCGCTGCAGTCATAGAGTTCCAGATAGCCGGTATGTCCATTATTTTTGAATCAATGACGATCTCTTTGAGGACTTTCTCTACATAATACCCGATGGCCTCGTTGCCATAGCTGTATCCTAATCCTTTTTTCCCGCCTCCTTCTATTTCTACCAGGATCAGGGTGCAACTGTTCCATTTGAGGGTGCCGTCGGACTCTGGATGTTCTGTAGGAATTTTATAAACAGAGGTGTTTAATGATCTGATCTTGACAAATTCAGTAACCTGCATTGTATATTTAATTTAACGATTTCATGAAAAAATCCCTTTCATCATGTCTTTATAAGTTTGCTTGATGATCCCGATTTCTT
This sequence comes from uncultured Chitinophagaceae bacterium, assembly GCA_964422465.1. GTDB lineage: Bacteria > Bacteroidota > Bacteroidia > Chitinophagales > Chitinophagaceae > FW021-bin31. The sequence continues at coordinate 22,695 of CAYRBD010000026.1, read as the reverse complement.
TGGGGTCGCCTTTAATTAATGTTTTACTGAATTTTACCATCTGTTCGAAGTTAATATGGGGAGGTAAAGGAGGCGTATCCGGATCGGTAATAACATCATATATTGCCGGTCGGTCGGCGGACAACACCTCCTCCCATCCCCTGCCGATTTCATCAGGATGATCAACGCGGACACCCTTTAGCCCCAGCATTTCTGCATATCCGGCATAAGGGAAGTCTGGTACATCCTGAGAGCCCTTAAATTCCGGATTGCCGTTCATTACTCTTTGCTCCCAGGTTACCTGGTTCAGGTCATTGTTATGAACTACGAGAATCACCAGCCGGGGGTCACTCCATCTTTTCCAGTATTTGGAAATGGTAATTAATCCATTGATGCCCAGCATTTGCATAGCGCCATCTCCAACCAGAGCAATGGGAACCCGATCAGGAAAAGCAAATTTTGCAGCTATGGCATAAGGCACTCCCGGGCACATTGTTGCCAGGTTACCCGAGAGAGAAGCCTTCATGCCTTCCCGCAATTTAAGATTACGGGCAAACCAGTTTGCTGCCGATCCGGAATCGGAGGTCAGGATACATTTTTCAGGTAAGAGGGGAGATAGTTCTGAAAATACGCGTTGGGGATTAATGGGTTTGGCGCTGTTTTCGGCTCTGGCTTCAATAACCTTCCACCAGTCTTCTACGCCTTTTTCGATTTTCTTTCTCCATGAGCGGTCTGTTTTTCGCTTTAAAAGCGGAATAAGGGCTTTCAGCGATTCTTTACTGTCTCCCAACAGGTTAACTTCCATAGGATAGCGGAGGCTCAACATCCCGCCGTCAATATCAATTTGCACCCCGCGTGCACTCCCTTCTTTGGGTAAAAATTCAGAATAAGGGAATCCACTGCCAATCATAAAGAGGGTATCACATTCGGTCATCATTTCCCAACTTGGTTCCGTTCCCAACAAGCCAATCGCACCGGTGACGTAAGGAAGGTCATCGGGAAGCACATCTTTGCCCAGCAAAGCTTTGGCAATACCGGCTCCCAGTAGATCGGCTGCCTCCTTTAATTCTGCGTCAGCGCCTTTTGCTCCTGCTCCTACGAGAAGGGCTACCTTTTTCCCCTCATTTAATACCTCGGCAGCGCGGTGTAATTCGCTTTCCATTGGCAGCATACGGGCCGGGGAATATCCGACGCCGGTATGAACGGAACCATGCTCCCTTGGCGGAGTTTCAACTGCATCTTCTTCCTGAATATCATTTGGAATGATAATGCAGGTAACTGATCTTTTGGCTTTGGCTATTCGAACCGCCCGGTCAATAATCTGACGCATTTGTATCGGGTCCGTTACCATGTGTACGTATTCATGGGCTACATCTTTATACAGGCTGATCAGGTCTATTTCCTGCTGGTAGTCGCCGCCGAGAGCAATACTTTTTTGCTGACCTACAATGGCTACTACAGGTTGATGGTCCATTTTGGCGTCATACAATCCATTGAGCAGATGTACCGCACCCGGGCCGGAAGTAGCCAGGCAAACCCCCACTTCTCCTGTAAATTTAGCATGGGCACAGGCCATAAACGCGGCGTTCTCTTCATGCCTGACCTGTATAAAATCCATTTTATCGGTATGGCGGTCCAAGGCGCCCATAATTCCATTAATCCCATCTCCCGGAAATCCAAAAATGCGTTTGATCCCCCATTCCTGAAGTCGTTCTATTAGAAAATCACTTACTTGTTTATTCATTTGTTTGTATCGTTTATAAGTTTATCATTAACATTGGGTAAAAGAATCATACCAGAAATGGAATCGGGCAGGCAGAAAAGATAAGGCAGGAAGAAGAGATATCCGTTTCCCCAAAGCGGGGAACTTGTGGGGAATATTTTCCACAACTTTTGCAAGAATACCCGAAAGTTGATCAGGTAAACAGGGGTAGGTATTTAACTTTTGCTTCTTCCGAATTTCTTTCGCAGTTCCTCTTTGGCTTTATTCAAGACTGTTTTTTGTTCTTCCTCCAGGTTGCTGCCCGCCCTGTTAATATAAAAGGTCAGCATAGACATGGCCGATTGATAAGCTGTACCTTTCTTCCTGTCGCTTTTTTCAGCGGATTCTTTTAAGGAAGCGGCAATGCGCTCCGGGTCTTTCCAGGTGAAAACATCTTTCTCTAAATCAAGGGCATCGCTATGATGTGTTACTTCGGCAGACCATTTTTTTTGTGACATGAGGGTTCTGTAATTTTAATAATTTAAAAAAATGGATGGAAAGAACTAAAAACAAAGACTATGCCTTCCGGCGTGCAGGAAAAATTTGCTTTTGGAAAATGGGTCTGGCATAGATTTAGGACTATTGTATTACCACGATAAAACATTGACTAACAATGCATAAATAAAAATGAAATGTCTGCAAATCAGAAAACATTCGCTTCGGACGTAATGAAAGTATTAGACTTATTGGAAGTAGATCAGGAAGAATCAAAAAAAATTGAAACCTTCATTCATGATCAGGAATTAAAGCAGCTATTTTTGCAACTCATTCAAAAGGAACAGCGCTATGTCCGCCAGTTGCTAGTCAACCTTCCCCCGGAGGATCAGGGAATCAGAAGAACAAATACAAACAATAACCATAAAATAAAAATATCAGGCTTCTCCTGCAAAGAGGAACTCTTTGAAAAATGCAAAAAGAAAGAAAAGGGGATTGAGAAAATATACAGAGAAGCAATGGACGCGTGTAAACTTCAGGAAAAATTGAGACGTACCATGCAGGAACAGTTGAATGAATTCAAAATCTTGTTTTTAAGAATCCGGATTAACTATATGATTAAGAGTAAGTTAATTTCTCCATACGATCTTCGGAAGATTTATAAATAACTTTTAAAGTTTTATATAGTTAGGTCAAACAAGCGTACGAGAAGTAAATGTGTGATTCAAAAGTTTTATTATACAGTCAACTAAAGTAAACCGCAATAGGCAATTGATAAAGGACTGACAGAGGAGATGGGCTTTAGCCTCATTTAAGATAAATACCCACTACTGAAAATCTTTTAATTTATTGGATAATGTTTTCCGGTCGATGTTTAGCAGTTTAGCCGCCTTGGATTTATTAAAGCTGGCCGCTTTTAATGCGTTAAGAATAGTCTCATATTCCCGCTCGCGGCTTGCGCTCTTCAGGTCCCATTTTTGAGAAGTTTCCTGCGGATGGTCACTTTTTAATTCCTGGTCTGTTTTCTGTATTTCTGTTTTGGGTTCGTCAAATAGTTCAGAAGAAAGCGCTTCCCTCGATATCTTATCTGTAGAAGTAAGTAAAACTGCTTTGCGGATAACGTTCCTGAGTTCCCGGATGTTTCCGGGCCAGGAGTAAGTTAAGAATTGCTTCATAACGTGATCCTCAAAACCTTTTATTTGTTTTCCTGTTTCTTTGTTGGTGCGGTTTAGAAAAAAATGTGCAAAGCTAAGGATGTCTTCCTTTCTTTCTCTTAAAGGAGGAACTTTTATAGAAAATTCGTTGAGGCGGTAATACAAGTCTTCCCGAAACAATTTTTTCTCATAAGCGATCCGCAGGTTTTCATGTGAAGCTACAATAATACGAACATCAATTTTTAATTCTTTAGCGCCTCCGACTCTTTTCATTTTTCGCTCCTGGATCACCCTCAGCAGCGCCGCCTGAACATCGTAAGATAAATTGGCAATTTCATCTAAAAACAACGTGCCGCCATTTGCCATCTCAAAATGTCCTTTCTTATCCGTAATGGCGCCGGTAAAAGACCCTTTTACATGCCCGAATAATTCGCTGTTGGACAATTCCCTCGAAAGCGTTCCACAATCCAGCGCAATAAATGGGCCGGAACTTCTTTTGCTTTTTTGATGGATGTGTTTGGCCACAACTTCTTTTCCACTACCGCTCTCGCCATGAAGGATAATGCTATAATTAGTAGGGGCTACCAGTTTCACCTGTCGGTATAATTCTTTTATTGCAGGAGATTGTCCTTCAAAAATTTCATCCTTTTGCAAAGAAGGCCTTTTCTTTTCTGGTGTATGAGATGCAAAGACTTCGTTATCTTTCTCTTTATGATGTTTCAGCGCGCTATTGGTAACACTGAGTAGTTCTTCGGGAATAAGGGGTTTGCTCATGTAGTCAAAAGCGCCTGCCTTTATGAGATTGACTGCCATTCTAATATCCGAATACCCTGTAATAATGATTACTTCAATATGGGGATAGCGTTGTTTTATTTCGGTGAGCACATCGGATCCGTCTTTATCTCCCAGTCTGAAATCACAAAAAACTACCTGGTATTCCTTTTTTTTCAGGTGGTCAAAAGCCCGCTTTGCAGAAACGGAAATATCTGTAGAAAATCCTTTTTTGTTCAGATAGTTTTGTAGTAGAATACAGAGATCAACGTCATCGTCAATAATTAAAATGCCAGGTTTCATTTTAATAAGTTTATAATCATTAGAAGATATAAAAGTAAATGAATTATTCGGGTAAATCAAATACTTCTGTTTTTTTATACTGCACTTTAAGGAAATAGACGGGAGCAATATAGTAATTGGCTCGATTTTTTATTTTAATATTGCATACTTACAGGCCAATAGAGATAATGATGCGGTATGAAAAAGAAAATTATAGTTGTAGATGACGACCCCGATATTCAGGAAGTGGTTCGGTTGATACTTGAACAAGTGGGTTATCAGGTGAAAATTTATGGAAGCGGCGTTCCGTTGTTAGAAGACGAGCATGATCCTCCTGACCTCTTTATTCTGGACAAACAACTGCCGGATATAGACGGACTCGATATTTGCCGAAGGCTCAAACACAATGAAAAAACAAAAGATGTTCCGATAATCATGCTTTCTGCAAGCCCCGGAATCACAACACTCGGCCCGGAAGCCGGAGCAGAGGAAAGCCTGGAAAAACCTTTCAGTGTTAAGCATTTAAAAGAACTCGTGGCGCAATATACCGACTAAGTAGCGCCGCGTATATTTTTCTATTTTCATGTCCTTTTCTGCTGGCATAAATATTGGACTTTACGAAGGAAATTATTTAAACAGCATTAAAGAAAAAACCATGAAAAATTTGGAAGGAAAAAGAGTAGCTCTTCTGACAGAGGACGGCTTTGAAGAAGTGGAACTGACCAGCCCGAAGAAAGCGCTGGAAGAAGCGGGCGCCCAGGTGGACATCGTATCTCCGAAACAGGATAATGTCCGGGGATGGAATAAAAATGACTGGTCTATTGAGTTGTCGGTAGATGTAGAGGTGAGTGAAGCCAATCCGAATGATTATGATGCGCTGCTGATCCCCGGCGGCGTTATCAATCCAGACAAGATGCGGAGAAACCGTTATTGTATTGATTTTGCCAAAGCCTTTATGGAAGATGACAAGCCCATTGCTGCTATTTGTCACGGGCCACAACTGCTGATAGAAACCGGTATGCTGAAGGGGAAAAACATGACCTCTTTTTATTCCATTAAAACAGATCTGTTAAATGCCGGCGCCAACTGGCAGGATAAGGAAGTGGTAACCGATCAGGGATTCGTAACCAGCCGCTCTCCCGAGGACCTGGAGGCTTTCAACAAAAAGATGATTGAAGAAATCCATGAGGGTGTCCATAAGAACCGATAACCCGGCAGACCTTTTTTTCTTTTCCTTTATACTTCATGAATTCCTCAAAATGGGTAATTTTTTCCACACTTTGGGAAAAGAGGAAAGTTCTAATGTTATAAAGAGCGAGTTGTAGGACATAAGATTTTTTTCATAGCAAACTCCTTATTTCATAGCCAATAAAATTAAGAAAAGACATGAATGAAAATGAAGATATTGCACAATTAGGAATAAATACAGTCCGGGTATTGGCTGCCGATGCTGTTCAAAAAGCAGACTCCGGTCATCCGGGTACGCCCATGGCGCTGGCGCCTCTGGGTCATGTATTGTGGACAGAAAGCATGAATTACAATCCGGCTGATCCGGAATGGCCGGCACGAGACAGGTTTGTCTTGTCTTGTGGCCATGCGTGTATGTTGCAGTATAGCTTTTTATACCTCACGGGATATGCTCTTTCTATGGAGGATATTAAAAACTTCCGGCAATTGCACAGCAAAACCGCCGGCCATCCCGAGCGCGGCCTGCTGGCGGGCATAGAGATTACCACAGGGCCGCTCGGGCAGGGGTTTGCAAATGGCGTGGGTATGGGCATTGCACAGCAATTTCTTGCCAACCACTACAACAAGCCCGACTATCCGCTTTTTGATTATCGTATTTATGTCCTTTGCAGTGATGGAGATATCATGGAAGGAATATCCTCAGAAGCAGCCTCTCTGGCCGGGCATCTGGGCATGGGGAACCTGATCTATTTTTATGATAACAACCATATTACCATAGAAGGCGATACTGAACTGGCTTTTAACGAAGATGTGCCGATGCGTTTTAAAGCGTATGGCTGGCATGTGCAGGCTATAGCAGATGTAAACAACCGCGAAGCTTTGTCAGAAGCCATTAAAAATGCGCAAAAAGAAACCGGTCGGCCTTCTCTGATCGTTGTTCGCAGTCATATAGCTTATGGCAGTCCGAATAAAATGGATACCAAAGAAGCTCATGGTTCGGCGCTGGGAGAAGAGGAGGTGAAAAAGGTGAAACAAAACCTGGGATTTGACCCCGACAAGTATTTTGAGGTTCCCGGCCAGGTCTTGGACTACTACCGGGAAGCCGGAAAAAGAGGGCAGCAAAAGGAAGACCAATGGAATGAACTTTATAAGAATTATAAAGAGAAATATCCTGAACTGGCGTATGAATACGAATTATTTAGTAAAGGAGGTCTGCCTGAAGGGTGGGATGACGGCTTGCCTGTGTTCGGAACTGACGATGATAAGATGGCCACCCGGAAAGCTTCCGGCGCTTTTTTAAACCAGGAGGCTGAAAAGCTTCCCAACCTCATTGGTGGCGCCGCCGACCTGGCACCTTCCACTAATACCACTCTCAAGACCAGCACTTCCTTTTCGAGATCGAATCATGCCGGACGAAATCTGCATTTTGGCATCCGTGAACATGCGATGGGAGGAATTATCAATGGCATGGCAGCCACAAAAGGAGTCCGGCCCTATGGAGCGACCTTTCTCATTTTTTCTGACTATATGCGTCCGGCTGTTAGGCTGTCGGCCATTATGGATATTCCTTCTATTTTTGTTTATACTCATGATAGTATTGGATTGGGAGAAGATGGTACTACTCATCAGCCGGTTGAGCAACTTCTTTCATTAAGAGCCATTCCTAACCTGACGGTGATCCGGCCTGCCGATGCCAATGAGACAATAGAAGCCTGGAAGGTTGCCTTAAATTGCAAAGGGCCGGTTGCCCTGGCGCTTACACGGCAGAAACTTCCGATTATTGACCGGACGGTATATGCCCCGGCTGCAGGCCTCCAAAAAGGAGCTTATGTTATTTCCAATTGTGATGAAAAACCGGAACTCATACTCATCGCTACGGGCAGCGAGGTACATCTGGTATTGGAAGCCCAAAAAATATTCAAAAAGAAAAACATTCAGGTGCAGGTAGTCAGCATGCCTTCGTGGGAATTATTTGAAGCACAAGATGATTCTTATAAGAAAACCGTATTCCCGCCGCAGATACGGAAACGTCTGGCTGTAGAAGCAGGATCCCCAATAGGATGGTTAAAATATGTAACTGAAGAAGGAGGCATTATTGGAGTAAAGACGTTTGGCGCATCCGGTCCGGATTCAGAGGTTATGCAGGAATATGGATTTACGGTTGACAATGTGATTAAAAAAGCAGAGGAAATTCTGGTAGGAAAATAGAAACTCTTTCTCCATGCTCAATCAACGCGCTTTAAGATGCATACACTTAGATGGGTGATTGTAGGGCCCGGAAATATAGCAGAATCTTTTATAAAAGATTTGGCGCTTATTAAAACAAGCAAAAATAGGGTAGTCGGTGTCATGTCGGATAAAAGAGAGGAAGCCGCAACCTTCTCCCAAAGGTATGGTATTCCAAATTTTTATGACGATCTTCCAAAAATGTTGCGGGAAGTGCACCCGCAGGTGGCCTATATAGCCACGCCCCATCCTTCCCACTATAAAACCACCTTGTTTTGCATCAGGCAGGGCTGTGCGGTTTTATGTGAAAAACCTTTAGCCCTGAATGCCAAAGAGGCAGGAAAACTGATAGATGCCGCCCGGCAGCAAAAAGTTTTTTTAATGGAAGGCATGTGGATCCGCTTTTTGCCGAGTATTTTAAAAGTTAAAGAATTGATAGAGAAAAAAGCAATTGGAAATATAAAAAATATAATTGCAGACATGAGCTACGTGGCGCCCAGGGATCAGTCTAATCGGTTTTATAATCCACAGCTGGGGGGAGGTTCCTTATTGGACTTAGGCATTTATCCGGTTTATCTGTCTTTATTAATCTTCGGTATTCCCCATGAAATTAAAGCGGTAGCAAAACTGAATGGAAATAAAATTGATGAAAGTTGTACCCTGTCTTTTCAGTATAATGAAGGCCAGTTTGCACTTTTAGCTTCCTCTATAAAAACAGATACCAGTCGCACAGCTCAAATACGGGGAGATAAAGGTAAAATAACCCTTCTAAAGCCCTGGAATGAGAAACCCAAAGCCATAAAACTTTCTGTTGCTAATCAAAAGGAACGCGCTTTCTCCTGTAGATGGCCGGGAAGAGGTTTTCAATACGAAATTGAAGAGGTAATCCGTTGTTTAAGAGAAGGAAAGATAGAAAGCGATTTGCATAGTCATGCCCATAGCATGGCATTAATACACACCCTGGATAAAATCAGAAAAAAAACAGGTATTCATTATCCGAAAGAAGAAAGGTTATGAACACTAAAAATGAAATGGAAGAAAAAGAAACGCCTGAAGAAGACCAGGCGGCTTCCGGCGTGCCTAAAGAGGGCTGGGCCGTGGGGGATCGTTTTTCATGGAAAGAAATTTTGCTGCGGCTCATAGCTTCTGCGGATGAAGAAATATCAGAAAAACCACGAGGGTTATTTTTTAGCGGACTTACCGCCGGGTTTGCTATCGTGCTTACTTTAATCGGCCATGCGACCGGAAGCGCCCAGTTTCCTGATAACCCCTTTCTGGCAGCTCTTTTGTATCCCATAGGTTTTATTTATATTATCCTTGGTCGCTATCAACTTTATACTGAAAATACCCTTCCTCCTGTAAAGTTGGTGCTCATGCGCCTGGCAAGTATTCCCCTGCTCTTGCGATTATGGGGAATTGTACTTATTGCAAATATACTGGGTACTGCCCTCGGCGCTTTCGTTATGGCGCATACCCAAATGCTGTCTTCCGAAGTTAGAGAAGCGGCGTTAGGGTTTGTTCAACATGCAATTGAACTTTCCTGGTGGGATATTTTTTTCAGAGCGCTTTTTGCCGGCTGGCTGGTCGCCGGTGTTGTTTGGATCAATATGGCATCAAAAGATACAATTACACGTTTCATACTTGTTTATTTTGTTTTTTTTACTATCGCCGCTTGTCAACTATTTCATGTGGTAACCACGGCTGCCGAAGTTCTTTTTGTAGGGTTTTATGATCATTCTCTTTTTGAAGTGAGCGCCTTATTTACCCAATATTGGTTGCCTGTTTTACTGGGTAACACAGCAGGAGGAGTGCTGGTCTTTACTTTTGTGGCTTATGCTCAATCCGAACGAAAATTGTTTCCTGAAGTAAGGGTACTAAATCTTCGTGATACTTTTTTCAGTATGAAAGGAGGGAAACTTTTTTGATTTTTTTTCTTTCATAGCTATAGCGCTCCGGTCTGTACCAAAATAATAATGATGATTCCGATGATGATCCGGTACAGGCCGAACCATTTGAACCCGTGCTTTTGGAGGTAGGTAATGAAAGATTTGATGGCAATCATGGCAATGATGAAAGCCACGACATTGCCCAGGAGCAATATCATGATATTCCGGCCATCGGAAAGGACTTCGGGGGTGTCCAGAAATGCTTTTAGCAACTTGTAACCCGTGGCAGCGGCCATGGTGGGAACGGCAAGAAAAAATGAAAATTCAGCAGCTACTCTGCGGTTGAGCTTTTGTTGCATACCTCCAATGATACTGGCTGCGCTTCGGCTGACGCCCGGGATCATGGCAAGGCATTGCCAGAAGCCTACCCGGAGCGCCTGAAAGATAGTCATGTCTTTTTCATGAAAGACCCTGGGATTTTGGAACCACCCGTCCACAAACAAGAGAACTACCCCGCCAACGGCCAACATAATACCAACAATCAATGGACTTTCCAGCAACAGGTCAATTTTGTCTGCAAACAAATAACCAAGTATCAGGGCCGGAATAACCCCGATAAGAATCTTTTTGTAAAAATCGATCCTGCTGAAATCAAAAAATTTACGCCAGTATAAGACAACAACGGCCAAAATGGCCCCTAACTGGATAACAATTTCAAATAATTTAGTAAATTCCTGTGTATCAATACCCATCCAGGCACTCACAACGATCATGTGGCCGGTAGAGGACACGGGTAAAAATTCAGTTAGACCTTCAATAATGCTAAGAATAATAGCCTGAATAATGCTCATAGGGAAAATAGCTGTAACTAAAAGGAATGTTATTGACCGGTCGTTTCGCTTTTGGGCTTTTTCATGATTGCATAGATCTCTATCAGGAAGCCAATAATAATGATAATAGGCGACAGGGTAATTCGCCTGAAACTATAAACCTGATCCGGATGAAACTGGTTGGGATCGGTGCTTTTGCCTCCGATCATCAACAAATAGCCAATAAAAATAACGACCAGTCCGATAATCATGTAAATGAAATTCTCCCTGGTAAAGGGAAATAAACGCTCTTGTTTGCTTTTTGAAGAGGTTAAATTTTTTCGCGTTGGTTTTACAGGTTTGGCAGACATGATCGCTTTTTAATTAACTAATAGGATGCTATACCTTTTAATACAATTCATCTAATTTCATTTTCAGATAACGTACTACAGAACGGTGCGTACTCAGCAAAGATATACAAATACCAAGGATTATCATGGCAATGAACAATAAAACGGTCAATTGAAGGTCGGCAATTAGTTTTAGCTGGGGTAATTGTCGCCGCGCATAGTACATTACGGCAATGAGTCCTCCGATGGCCAACAAGGCGCTGATGGTTCCATTGGCTATACTTCGCAGATCAAAAGGCCTGGCAATAAACCAGCGAGTAGCGCCCACCATCTGCATGGTTTTTATTAAAAAACGGTTGCTAAACATGGCCAGCCTGATGGTATTGTCTATAAGCACGATCACGACCAGCCCCAGCAATATACTGACTGCCAGCACAATGGCGCCGATCCTCTCCACATTCTTGTCCAGTTTGCCTACCAGCGCCCGCTGGTAATAAACCTCCCGAACAATATGATTTTCCATTAACCTGTTTTCGATGACTTTGAGACTGTCTTCATTTACATAATTAGCTTTGGCCTTCAGGTTAATACTGCTGTATAACGGATTGAACTTTAGGATGGATACAAAATCCTCTCCGAAATCTTTCTCGAATTGCTTGGCAGCCTGGTCTTTACTGACATATTCTACAGATTTGGTATAGGGGCTTTGAGCGATTGAATCCTGAAGGATCAGAGCTTCTTTTTTGGGGGTATTATTTTGAAGAATAACCTGGATTTCAATATTTTCTCTGAAATAGGAGCTTAGCCGCTCGGCATGAATCACCACCATACCCAGGATGCCGAGAAGGAATAAAACAAGCGCTACGCCCACAATGGACATGAAATAAGAGGGTTTTGATCTTTTGGATGACATGCTGCTTCGCCTGGCCATAAACAAATTTGAGTGCGAAAGTAAAGAAAATTAATTTTTTGAAATCATTCGTCCTTTTCAACGTTATTTTGGCTGTTTTATTTCAGCCTTTCATCGTTCCATCAACTCTTTTGCATTTTCCAGCGCTGCTGCAGTAGGTTTGTCGCCACTAAGCATTCCGGCAATAACTTCTATACGTTCCGCTCTTGTAAGTTGACGGATACCGGTATAAACCTTGCCTTTTTCCATGAATTTGTAAACCTGAAAATGAGTATGCGCTTTTCCGGCAATCTGTGGCTGATGAGAAATGCAGATTACCTGGTGAGTGGCGGCTAATTCAGATAGAATCAGGCCCACCTGGCGTGCCGCTTCCCCTGAAATTCCACTTTCAATTTCATCAAAAATGAGGGTGGGCAGTGCGCCTTTATCGGCAATAAGCGATTTGATGCAGAGCATTAGCCTACTGAGTTCTCCACCGGAAGCTACCTTTCGCACCGGGAGAAAGCGACCGCTCTTGTTGGCATCAAACTCAAAAGATACGGTATCCTGCCCGGATGCTTTTAATTCTTCCTGCTCCAGCAAGACTTTTATCCGTGCATTGGGCATTCCTACGCGTTTTAGCAACTTTTGCACGTTTTTAACAAAAGGCTGGATCTGTTTTTCCCGTTCTGCAGAAAGTTGATTGGCAAGCTTTTGTGCTTCTTTTTGTTGCCGGTCCCGTATTTGAGCAGCCTCCTTCAGCCGTTCTTCCACATTTTCTGCTTCCAGCAGTTTTTGTTGGAGCGCTCCTTTTAGCTCCAGCAATTCAGAAGTGGTTTGGAGATGGTGTTTTTTCAACAGTTTATAACCTGTATTTATTCGCTCCTGCACAGTAAAAACCCTTTCTTCATCGTATTCTACCTGATCATTGATCTGTTGTATTTCATCGGCAATATCCTGCAACTCAATACGGACTGAGGATATTCGCTTGATCAAATCGGGTATTTTTTTATGAAAAGAAGCCAGATTTTCCAATTGACCTTGCGTAGCCCGCAACTGGGACAGTGCATCGCCGTCTTCCATTTCCAGTAATCCGCTTGCTGTTTCCAGTCCTCTTTTTAAGTCTTCTGTATGCGACCGCATCTGTAACTCTTCTTCCAGTTCTTCCAGTTCATTTTCTGAAAAAGCGGCTTCTTCCAGTTCGTTAAACAGAAAACGGTCGAAATCCTGTTCTTTTGACAGTTGCCGGGCTTCTTCTTCCAGTGTTTCGCAGAAGCGCTTACTTTTCAGGTACTCCTGATACTGCTTTTGGTAAGCGTTAACGGCGCTCTTTTGGCCGGCGAGCAGATCAAGTACCTGCAGTTGAAAATCTGCCTGCCCCAGTTGCAGCGTGTCAAATTGCTGGTGCAGGTCCACTAAAAGACCGGTAAAAGCGGAGAGTTGCTGCAGGTTTACGGGGGTATCATTGATGAAGGAACGGGATTTTCCTGAAGGATTTATTTCTCTTCGGATGATCGTCTCGGGGGCATAATCCAGCTCCTGGTCCGGAAAAAACTGTTTGATCTCAGGATTTTCAGGAAGCCTGAAAGTACCTTCGATTATTGCTTTTTTGCCTTTTTCACGAAGCACGCCCCGGTCTGCCCTGAGGCCAAGAATTAACGACAAAGCGCCCAGAAGGATAGATTTCCCGGCGCCTGTTTCCCCCGTTATTACGTTCAGGTTATCAGAGAAAGGAATGCTCACCTGTTCAATAATGGCATAATTCTTTATGTCAAGTTGCAGCAGCATAAAAAAAGTTAAAGGCTGCCCTGCCGGAATTTCTCGCTGAATCCCCTGGCGGGTAAAAATATTTGAAAACCCAAATTAAATCCAAAGCGATTGATGGTGGTTGCATTGCCGAAACCTAAGACAAGGTTGTAATCCAAGGATGCGTCCAGGGAAATACCTTGTGTGATGAAGTAAGCCAGGCCTGGACCTATCTTAATGCCCAGCCCATTGGTGCTTCCTCCTTCTTTACTGTGTGTCACACCCTGAAAACCAATGAACCCATCAGCAAAAAAAGCTACATGAGGGGAGAAATTCATACTTTCCGGTGGTGTAAAATAATATCTGCCCCACGGTCCTACTGCATAAGAAAAAGAAGAAGGTGCATTTTTGGGAGCTGTCAACCCCAGGTTGACCAGCGCTCCAACGGCTATATTGTTTTCAAAAAAATAAGCTGCGCCGGGAGTGATATCAAAATGAAAAACATTGCTGTGATTTTGAAAAGAGGCGCCCAGGTTGGCTACCTGTGCCCCGATCATCAGGTTGCCTTTCTCAGTTTGTGCTCGCGAGGATTGAAAAGTGGCCATCACAAGCAATAATGGAAGTAAAAAATAGATTCTCTTCATTTTTTCTATTTAATAAGGTATCAAAATTAGGAGGTATTGCGTAAAGAAACAAAATTAGTACATTTTAGATGGAAAGTCGGAGATCAAACAATTTCATTCGATAGAATGTTAGATTCAAACGAACCTTTTAAACTCATCTTATGTTTTGTTCTGTCGAAGATTTTGCAGATATCTGGACCGTAGAAGCCGGGAAAACAGAAAAACTTTTCAGCGCTTTATCTGATGAAAGTCTGAACAAAGAATTGCTTCCTGATTATAAAACCATTGGCCGATTGGCGTTGCACATGATCAACAACCTGTGTAATACTGCACCCCGGTTAGGGTTTAACGAAATTGACAAACCGGCATCCGGAGATACAGCTAAAGGGCTGGCGGCAGATTATAAAAGAGTTTCTGAAGACTTGCTGCGACAGATACAATCTAACTGGACAGATAACATGCTTAAGGAAAGGATAACTATTTTTGGTAGTGAATTTCCCCGTTCAGAAGCCTTGGGGACGGTATTGCTTCATCAGATTCACCACCGGGCTCAGATTACCGTATTAATGCGACTTGCCGGACTGGAGGAAATTCCCGGAATGTATGGACCTTCGGCATCCGATAAAAAGAAAGAAGAAGCTTAACGAAGGAATATTATAGTCGTAAGTCATAAGTCATTAGTTGCCGAGCGTAGCCGAGGCATAG
>CAYRBD010000026.1:0-7790 GCA_964422465.1 uncultured Chitinophagaceae bacterium | reverse complement strand
AATATTATAGTCGTAAGTCATAAGTCATTAGTTGCCGAGCGTAGCCGAGGCATAGTCATTAGTCAATAAATATCCCCAAATTTTTCCCGGGCATAGTTCATAAAGAAATCGAAATTCAGAGGTTGTCCGGTTACCTTTTTACAGAGTTGTTCAGACTGATAGAGCCTCCCATGCTGGTGAATGTTGCTCCGGAGCCAGGTGAGTAACCCGGATAGATTTCCATGCTCAATCTGTGCTTTCAAATCGGGCAGTTGATCCTGGGCGGTCTTAAAAAATTGTGCAGCATAAAAACTGCCCATAGAATAGGTGGGGAAGTAACCGAAACTACCGTGGCTCCAGTGAATATCCTGTAAGACGCCCTGCCGGTCGTCCGGTACGGTTATATTCAGATAAGTTTTATACATTTCGTTCCAGGCCTGTCTTAAATCTTTGGTTTGCAAGTCTCCTGAAATTAATCTTTTCTCCAATTCGTAACGGATCATGATGTGAAAATGATAAGTCAGTTCGTCTGATTCCGTACGGATGAGAGAAGGATGTACCTTGTTGATGCCTTTATAAAAATCTTCCAGGCTAACGTCCGTAAGTTGTGTTTTAAAAGCGGCCTTTAATTCGGGATAAAAATGCTTCCAGAAAGCCAGGCTCCGGCCTACATTGTTTTCCCAAAGCCGGGATTGAGATTCATGAATGGAGAGAGAGGCCGGTGCGCCTGCCGGTAACCCGTACTGGTCATCAGGAAGGCCCTGTTCATAAAGGGCATGTCCTCCCTCGTGAATACAACTCCAGGTCATGTTTCCAAAATCATTTTCATCAATGCGGGTCGTTACACGAACGTCTTTTGGGTTAAAACTCGTGGTGAAAGGATGTTCGGAAATATCCTGCCTTCCTGCTTTAAAATCAAACCCCATTTTGTCCAGCAGCATCAGGCCGAATTTCCATTGTTGATTCTTATCAAAAGATTGATGGAGAAAATCGTTGCTGATTGGCGGTTTGTGGCTGAGCCTCTCCAAGAAAGGTTTCAGTTGCTTCCTGACTTGTTTGAACAGGGTGTCCAGCATTTCAACAGTTGCTCCTTTTTCATAATCATCCAGTAGCGCGTTGTAAGGATGTCCGGTGTATCCCAGTAGTTCCGCCTCCTGCCGTTTGAGTTCAATCATTTTATGCAAGGCCGGCTCAAAAATTTCAAAGTTGTTTTGCTTCCGGGCCTCTATCCAGGAATGGTAACTCTCAGAAGTGGTTATAGACAACTCTCTTATAAACGCAGAGGAATATTTTTGACCTTTCTCATAATCTTCCAGGGTACGGCTTACGTTTTCCAACTGTAAAGGGCTAAGAGAGCCATCTCCATCCAGTTGGTGTAAAAGGCTCCCCAGCCTGTCATCAGTAAAGAGTTCATGGGCCAGGGTTGATAAGGTAGCCAGCTGCCGGCCTCTGTACGGGGCTCCCTTTTCGGGAAGGTAGGTTTCTTCGTCCCAGTTGAGCACTGCAGCTGCATAATTCACATCCGCAATTTTTTGCATTTTCTCCACGTAGCGTTGATAAGTATCCGGCATCTGGTTTTAAAATTTAAGATTTTTTGCAAATTTCTGAAAGTTTTGTTGAATATCTAAGAAAGCTTTTGTTTTATCAGGGACGCGCAGTAACTTCCGAGTGTTCAGAAAATGGTAATTTTGTCATAAATGTCAAATGGTTACAAATGAAAATAAAACAGGTACTTGCTGCTATTGCAGAATTTGCCCCGCCGGTCTACCAGGAATCCTACGACAATACCGGTCTCCTCACCGGAAACCCCGGCTGGGAAGTGACCCATGCGCTGCTCTCGCTCGATGTTACTGAAGCAGTGGTAGAGGAGGCAATAGAAAATAATTGCAATTTGATCATCGCCCATCATCCCCTTATTTTTAAAGGGCTGAAAAGGCTAACAGGAGGAAATTACGTAGAAAGGACCGTTATTAAGGCGGTTAAAAAAGACATTGCTATCTATGCGGCTCACACCAATCTGGATAATATGGAGTGGGGCGTTAATAACATGATTTGTGAAAAATTGGGGCTTATCCATCGTCGGATTCTTTCTCCCGCGAAGGCTGTTTTACGCAAACTCTACACTTTTGCCCCCATAAAGGATGCAGAAAAGGTCAGAAAGGCCTTATTTGAAGCGGGGGGCGGTCATATTGGCAATTATAGTGAGGCCAGTTTTAATGCCGATGGTACCGGAACTTTTAAGGCGGAAGCCGGTGCCAGTCCCTATGTTGGAGAGAGCGGAAAGCAACACCAGGAAGCGGAGACAAAAATTGAAGTGCTTTTTCCCCGGCATCTGGAAAAGCAGATTATTGTTGCCCTGACAGAGGCACATCCCTACGAGGAGGTGGCTTATGATGTTGTCAGTCTTGAAAATACAAACTCAATGATTGGTAGTGGCATGATTGGGGAATTTGCAGAGCCTTTGGATGAGGAGGATTTTTTGCAATTTTTGAAAACGACCATGCAGGCCGGTTGCATACGGTACACGGCATTGCAGAACAAGTTGGTTAAAAGGGTGGCGGTATGCGGAGGAGCCGGCAGTTTTTTATTAAAAGACGCCATTCGGGCAGGGGCGGATGTCTATGTAAGTGCCGATTTTAAATATCATGAATTCTTTGATGCTGATAATCAAATAGTTATAGCAGATATTGGTCATTATGAGAGTGAACAATATACGGTGAATATTTTTCATAAATTAATAACAGAAAAATTTCCTACTTTTGCACCCTTGAAATCCAATATTCAAACGAATCCAATAAATTATCTTCACTAATAAGGTATGGCAAAAGAAGCAACAAAATCGAAAGAATTTTCCGTAGAAGAGAAGTTGGCAGCGCTGTTAAGGCTCCAGAAAATAGATTCCAAACTTGATGAAATTACCATACTCAGGGGAGAGTTACCCATGGAGGTCAACGATTTGGAAGATGAATTGGAAGGCCTCAATACCCGTCTGGCTAATATAGATGCTGAGATTGAAGGCATTGAGTCCTTTATTGTAGAAAAAAAGGCAGCCATTAAAGATTCCGAAGCGCTCATTATAAGATATGAGAAACAGCAGGATAATGTAAAGAACAACAGGGAATTTGAAGCTATTTCTAAGGAAATTGAGCACCAGGGGCTGGAAGTGCAGTATAGCGAAAAGCAGATCAGGGAAGCTGAAGCCAGGATAAAACAAAAAGAGGAGACTAAAAAATTAGCTCAAAAAGCTTTAAAAAACCGACAGAGCGACTTTAAACATAAGAAAGTAGAACTGGAGAAAATTATTGGCGAAACTGAGGAAGAGGAAACAAAGCTGGAAGAGCGCTCGGCTAAGGCTCGTGAGGAAGTGATGCCCCGTTTGTTGAACGCGTATGAGAAGATTCGTCGTACCTACCGCAATGGCCTGGCCATTGTAAGCATTGAACGTGAATCCTGTGGCGGTTGTTTTAATGCAATCCCTCCCCAGGTACAGGCGGAGATCCGTCAACGTAAAAAAATTATTGCCTGCGAAAACTGTGGCCGCATACTGGTGGATCCGGAGTTGTTTGAAAGTACGGAAATATAGCCGCAAACGGCACAAATTTTGAACAGGGACACTCTATCAACGGGTGTCCTTTTTTTTGCCCGGCAAAATCTAAACTGCTGAATATTATTATATGCTGTTGTTCAGAAAATTACAAATGCTGTTGCTGTTACCGGTTCTTTTGATGCCGGTAACAAAGATGGCCGCACAATCCGTTTTTGATTTTAATGAAAATACCAAAGAAGCTTACCACCGGATTATTCAACTTCGGGTTGGGGATGCTCAGGAACTTATTGACGAAGAGAAAAGAATCCATCCCGATAACCGGGTACCGTATTTCCTTGAGAACTACATCGGCACCTTTAAATTGCTGTTCAATGGGGATCAATCAGATTATGACGCTTTTCTCAACATGAGCGATAAACGCCTGTCTCAAATTAAGAAAGGCCCTGCCAGTTCCCCCTATTATCTATATCTTCAATCTGTTATCAATTTACAAACAGCGGCTTGCAAATTTAAATTCGGAGACAAGATCAGTTCTTTTTGGTACATCCGCCGGGCGTATCTACAAATTACGGAAAATCAAAAGAAATTCCCTGATTTTGGCCCCAATAAAATCATTATGGGTCCTATGCAGGCTCTGATAGGCAGCATCCCCTCCAACTATCGCTGGGCTGTTCGTTTGCTTGGTTTTGGAGGGGGGAGTATTGCAGGAGGGCTTGAGCTAATGCATTCTTTCCTGACTCACGATCAGGGGGCAGAGAACTTTTTTAAGCAGGAAGCGGTATTTTACTATGTATATATGGTGTTTTATTTAAAACATCAGCCCGATAGCGCCATTGCCATCATTAAAAGGCGTGATCTGGACTTGAAAAACAACGCTTTATATGCATTTATGGCCGCTAACCTGTACATGAATGATCATGCGGCAGATAAGGCGCTGGAAATATTGAAGGAGCGCCAAAACAGCCCGGCTTATCTGGATATTCCGGTTATGCATTACGAGCTGGCTACCGCATATTTATATCATTTGGAACTGGATAACGCCGTAGAGCAATACAAACGGTTTCTGAAAAATTACAAAGGAGGGTTATATGCAAAGGATGCCTTATTGAAGATCAGCTGGATATATTACTTGAAAGGGGACAAGGCCGAATCAGAAAAATACCGGCAGTTGGTTCTCAAAGAAGGGACCAGCGTTACCGATGCTGACAAGGTGGCAGTAATGGAGGTAAAGAATAACCAATGGCCTGATAAAACGATATTGCAGGCGCGGCTGTTGTTTAGCGGCGGGTATTTTAGTGAGGCGCTGCAAAAGCTTTTGGGCCGGTCGGTTGAAAATTATAAGCGCCAGGTGGACAAGGTAGAATATACCTATTTTCTGGCCCGGATACGTGATGAAATGGGAATGGATGACCAGGCCATCCGGCTCTATGACGCTGTTATCCGGGATGGACACGACCTTCCGGAATATTTTGCTGCCCGGGCAGCTTTGCAGACCGGTTTCATTTATGAAAAGAGGGGCGAGGTTCAAAAGGCCATAAATTATTTTCAAAAATGCCTTGACATGCCCAATAAAGAGTACAAAGAATCCCTGGATCAACGGGCGAAATCAGGGATAAACCGTTTAAAGACAAAGTGATACGTTAAAAACTGTTAAATTTTGAAAAAAGAAGGACATTAATGATGTTTTGGAGCGCCTTTTGTTTTATTTTTGTAATTGAAATTTAAACTAAACCGGTGAATATATTGTAAAATTGCTAAAATTCCTTTATATTTGAGCGTACCATGTACAAGAAATTGACCACATTAATCCTTATCCTACTTTGTAGCACTCTTTACGTAAGTGCGCAAAGCAGCACTTATACACATGGTACCTTCACTTCACAGGAAAAGAAGCAAAAGGAAAAAATTCTAAAAGTTTATCCCGTTCCGGCCACCACTCAAATTCATTTTCAACTCCAACATAGTAATAACGAAGGCTCCTTTGAAATTATTGTGTATAATTTTTTAGGAAAAACGGTTGACAAAATTACCGGCTTTCAGGGCCAGAAAACCCTTAGCCTGAAAGACTATTACAGTGGGATATATATTTATCAATTGCGTGATAACAAGGGGCGTCTCATTGAGTCTGGCAAATTTAATGTCGTAAAACAATAAAATATCCTGTATCCATAGCTGGTAAAGAATGTCGCTGTTCTTCTTTCCCTTTGGCTTTCGCTGTCATTTTGTCCTGAACATATAGTTTGGCAATAAAATTGCCACCTGCAATAGGTCATTGATGAACCTTTGTGCCTGGACATAACAGGTTTTTAAATAGGGTATAATGAAAATTTCTATTAAAAGGAATAAAAATAAAGTTATGGAGGATAAAGAACAGGAACTTCAGAATGAAGAGGAAGAAATGGAAGCGAATGAAAACCTGCCTGATAAAGAACCAGATGAAGAAGGTTCTGAAGCTATAGAAGAGCAACCGGAAACGGACGAGTTAGAAGAATTACGAAACAAATACCTGCGCCTGGTGGCCGAGTTCGATAATTACAGGAAGCGCGTGGCCCGGGAGCGGGTTGAATTAATGCAGACCGCTGAGAAGGATGTGATTGTGTCGCTTCTGGATATTTTGGACGATACAGATCGTGCGACAGAGCAGATGGAGAAAACGGAGGACATTGGCGTTGTTCGGGAAGGAGCGCTCCTTATCTTTAATAAATTGCGGAAGACCCTGAAATCTAAAGGGGTTAAAGAAATGGAAAGCCTTCACACCGATTTTGATGCAGAGTTGCAGGAAGCCATTGCCGAGGTCCCGGCTCCTTCTGAAGAATTGAAAGGAAAGGTAATAGATATTATACAAAAAGGTTATTACCTGAATGATAAGATTATCAGGCACGCCAGGGTAGTAGTCGGTAAATGAGGAAATTTTTTGAAGCATGACAAAGAGAGATTATTACGAAGTATTGGGTATCTCCAAAGGGGCAAATCAAACGGAAATAAAAAAGGCCTATCGTAAGGTGGCTATGAAGTATCACCCAGACCGCAACCCGGGAGATAAAGGAGCAGAGGAAAAGTTTAAGGAGGCAGCTGAGGCGTATGAAGTATTGAGCAATCCCGATAAGCGTAGCCAATATGACCGGTTTGGTCATGCCGGAATGAGCGGTGCAGGCGGTTTTAGTGGGGGCGGAATGCGCATGGAAGATATTTTTTCCAACTTTGGTGATATCTTTGGTGAAGATATTTTCAGTAGTTTCTTTGGGGGCGGACGTCCCGGTGGGGGGCAGCGTTCCTCCCGGGGTATGAGAGGTTCCAACCTCCGGATCAGGTTAAAATTGAATTACAAGGAGATTGCCAAAGGAATAACCAAAAAAATAAAAGTCAAAAAATATTCTCGTTGTGCTCAATGTGGAGGGAATGGTGCAAAAGACCGTTCTTCGTTTCAAACGTGTAGCACCTGCGGAGGAAGTGGCCAGGTTCGTAAAGTTACTCAGACCTTTCTGGGACAGATGCAGACTGTTGTTACCTGTTCAACCTGTAATGGTCAGGGCACCATCATTACCGCTAAGTGTAGCAATTGCCACGGCTCCGGAAGAACATACGGAGAAGAAATGGTGTCTATCGAAATTCCTGCGGGTGTAGAAGAAGGCATGCAGTTGAGCCTGAGCGGAAAAGGAAATGCCGGTGAAAGAGGCGGTATGAACGGCGATCTGATTGTTCTGGTAGAAGAAGAACAACATCCTGTTTTGCAAAGAGAAGGCATGAATGTGGCTTATGATCTGCATATTTCCATCCCGGAAGCTATTTTTGGTGAGAAAATAGAAGTTCCTACCATTGAAGGCCATGCTAAAATTAATATTCCGGCGGGTACGCAAAGTGGCAAGATATTCCGTCTGAAAGGGAAAGGATTCCCGGCAGTTCAAAGTTTTGAAAAAGGAGATGAATTGATTCGTGTGAATGTCTGGACCCCTCAAACCCTGGATGCAGAAGAAAAAGAAACCATTGAAAAATTGAGGAACTCTGAAAATTTTAAACCCCAGCCCGGGAAATCAGAGAAAAACTTTTTTGATAAAATAAAAGATGTTTTCAGCTAACCAAATGGGCTAAAGAGCCTGCAATCACTAAATAGATATCAAAGTTACCAGGGCCCCTACCAGATTATAATGACACAGAAAAAGGTGGAGCTGCGGATCAGAGAGGATTTTAAAAGTCCGTTAGATAATTTTTTCCGTATATTTAACATTTGAAACAAGAAGTATGACAAAATACGCGTGAATATACG
>CAYRBD010000025.1:11719-36407 GCA_964422465.1 uncultured Chitinophagaceae bacterium | reverse complement strand
TAACTCATAAATATACGCAACTTATCCATTTATAAACGCTTATAAACGTTTCTACCCGTTTAAATCTATCAAACGGGTATCTGTCCTTATTTATTAAACAAAATCCGGAGGGCCTTCGTCCTGGGAGCCGGTAACCAGAAAAGACAGCATCATTATGGGAGGGTTTTAGGTTAGAAATAGGTTAATTAGAGCAGCAAGTTAAAAAGGATCTCTCTTTTTTCCTATAAAATTCTCGTAAACGCCTTCCTTTTTCCTGTGAACGATGCCGAAAAGCCGGCCGGTGTTTTAGATATTCGCCTTCCTTTTCAGGCAGCCGGATTTATGTCACCCCTCTTGAGATTGCTTTGCTTCGTACGCAATGCCGGGTTTTCTTCCTTTCGGGCATCCGGATTCATGTCACACCCCTTCGAACTCTTTCGGGTAAATAACCGTCCCCGATATATTTTTAAGTCCGTCTTGCTCTAATTCAATTGCCATAAAAGCATTTGAAGGAACATCAAACGGCGCTTTAATATTCCATTTACCAGCCGGTTCGAAACCAAATTTTGGATAGTAGTGTTCATGGCCCAATACGATTATCGACTTAAACTTCAAGCCCCTTGCGGTCTTAAAGCCTTCATTAATAAGTTGCCCGCCAATCCCTTTTTCTTGGAATTGAGGTCTCACTGCCATTGGCGCAAGCGCTAAGCTTTTAAGTAGGTTTCCGATGTTGTCTTTTATCGAGAATTTAGTAAACAAGATATGCCCGATGATTTTATTTTTTTCTGTTGCAACAATTGAAAATTGGGAACAAAAGCAGTCGGGTTATTTCTTAAAGCATCCACTAACCTGGCTTCATCGTCTCTTCTGAAAGCAAGCTCACTAACTTCAAAAATTCCTTTAAGGTCTTCCTTTGTTTCTTGCCGTAGCCAATATGTTTTTGTCATGCTGACCTGCCGGTTTACTTATCAGCCTCGTAATGTTCTTTGTACTGAATATACTACAGCAGTGCTTTTGCCTTTGCGACAACATGCTCTACACTAAAGCCATATTCTTTCATTACCTCTTCTCCCGGGGCAGACTCTCCGAACCTGTCTATCCCGATTACATCGCCATCGTCCGTAACATATTTATCCCAGCCTATTGATGAACCGGCTTCCACAGCCAGGCGCTTCCGAATTTTTTTGGGAAAAACATACTCTTTATAGGCCGCATTTTGTTTTTCAAACAATTCCCAGCTGGGGAAACTGACCACCCGCGTCTTTATTGAATCTTCCTTTAAAGCTTCCTGAGCCTCCAGCAGAAGGTGAACTTCGCTACCTGTACCTATTAAAATAAGTTGAGGTTCTCCATCGCAATCAGATAATACATACGCGCCTTTTTCTACACCTGCGGCAGCAGCATACTTCTTTTGATCCAAAATGGGTACATTTTGCCTGGTCAGGATAAGAGCAACCGGCCCATCGGCATGTTGTAAAGCCACACGCCAGGCCTGTATCGTTTCATTGGCATCTGCAGGCCGGATCATCGTTAAATCAGGTACGGAACGCAACCCAATCAATTGTTCAACAGGTTGATGCGTGGTTCCATCTTCCCCCAGGCCGATGCTGTCATGTGTATAAATAAAAATAGGATGGATTTTCATTATTGCCGCCAACCGGACCGCCGGGCGCATATAATCATAAAATACCAGAAAAGTAGCGCCAAAAGGAGTAATTCCTTTCGTTAACGCCATCCCATTCAATACAGCGCCCATCGCATGTTCCCGAATACCAAAATGAAAATTCCGTCCCTCGTGATTGAGGTCTGTAAACGACTCGTAGTTGTCCAGGTTTGTGCTTGTAGAAGGCGCCAGGTCAGCCGAGCCACCAATCAGCAATGGTAACTTGTCTGCTATTGCATTTAATGCTTTCCCCGATGCTTTTCGGGTAGCTAATCCTTTGTCGTCGGGTTGGAAAACCGGTAAATTATCGCTCCAGCCTTCCGGCAATTTTCCTTCGCGAAATAACTCATATTCCGATGCCTCATCAGGATATTTTTCTTTGTATTGGTCATATAATTCCTGCCAGTGTTTTTCTCTTTCGTCTCCCTTTTTTCCTTTCCCTCTGTAATATGCCAATACCTCATCTTCTACTATAAAATCTTTTTCAGGATCAAATCCAAAATTCTCTTTTACCAGTTTCACTTCTTCTTTTCCTAATGCCGAACCATGTGCGGCAGCGGTATCTACTTTGTTGGGACTACCAAACCCGATATGGGTAGCTACTTTAATTAGCGAAGGCCGTTTGGTTTCTTTTTTGGCGTTTTCTATGGCCTTGCGAATGGCCTCCGTATCATTGCCATCCGCTACCGATTGAACATGCCACCCATAAGCCTGAAAACGGCCGGTTACATCCTCATCAAAAGCAAGCGATGTTCTCCCCTCGATGGTAATCTTATTATCATCATAGAGGTAAATGAGGTTTCCTAATTTAAGATGTCCTGCCAGGGAGGCTGCTTCAGCGCTTACCCCTTCCATTAAATCTCCATCGCTGCAGATAGCGTAAATATGATAATCAAAAATATCGAACCCGGGCTTGTTGTACCTGGAAGCAAGATATTGTTGTGCTATTCCCATTCCTACCCCATTTGCAAATCCCTGTCCAAGGGGGCCGGTGGTTACCTCAATACCATCCAACAATCCATATTCAGGATGGCCGGCGGTTTTGCTGTGCAACTGTCTGAAATTTTTTATATCTTCCAGCGTTATATCATAACCCGTCAGGTATAAATAGGCATATTGGAGCATACAGGCATGACCACAGGATAAAATAAACCGATCGCGGTTGGGCCATTGGGGGTTTCCGGGATTATAATTCATCACTTCTGTCCAAAGGACATGCCCCATTGGCGCAAGCCCCATAGGGGTGCCCGGGTGTCCGGAATTAGCTTTCTGTACGGCATCGGCAGCCAGTACCCTAACGGTATTAATACCACGTTCTTCTATTGCTGTCATTTTTGATCTTTTTTTAGGTCGAAAGTTACGCCCTTTCAGTTAATAGAACAACCTCTTTTGCAATTTTTAAGCCTTCTCCTGGATGAAAAGCGGTTTTCAATTGGGTATTTTGAGCTATTTCGTATATTTACGACCTAATAATTCAGGAAAGTTTGTAATCCATAATGAGAAAATTAGCACTTGACCGGCCACTGGCTTTTATTGACCTGGAAACCACCGGCACCAATATTGCCAAAGACCACATCGTTGAAATTGCCATTGTAAAGGTGATGCCCGATGGCAGTACGCAATCTAAAAATAAGAGAATCAACCCCGGTATCCCTATTCCTGAAGAAACAACGAAAATTCATGGCATTAGCGATGAGGATGTAAGGGACTGCCCTGTTTTTAAAGAAGTGGCCAATGAGATCAGGCAGTTTATTGGAGACAGTGATCTGGCAGGTTATAACTCGGATCGTTTTGATATCCCCCTGTTGGTAGAAGAATTTCTGCGGGCAGGCCTGGATTTTGAAATGAAAGACCGGCGGCAGATAGACGTACAGACCATTTTCCACCAGATGGAAAAGCGAACCCTTGGCGCTGCCTATCAGTTCTATTGCAACCGGGATTTGACCGATGCCCACGCTGCGGAGGCAGATGCCCGTGCCACTTATGAGATTCTGGAAGCACAACTTAATCATTATGACAACCTGAAAGAGGATGTTGATTCTCTGTCTAAATTTACTACCCGGGACGATTTTGTTGATTATGGTCGAAGAATTGTCAGGAGAAAGGGGGTAGAGGTCTTTAATTTTGGCAAATACAAGGGGCAGCCGGTACGCGAAGTACTGAAAAAAGAACCCCAATATTATGACTGGATCATGCGGTCGGATTTTCTCCTGCATACCAAACAAAAGCTGTCTGAGATTTTTAATGACATGATGTTAAAGAAAACTTAATAAAGATTCGCCGGGGAAAAGGATTTACTGCTAATCCCTACTTTTACCCTTCCTCTTTTTTAAAGGTCTGAAATATTGAAAAAACTTGTCATCATACCCACCTATAATGAGAAGGAGAACATCATCCCTATCCTTAAGGCTGTTTTTTCGATTAACACGCCTTTTGATGTGTTGGTCGTTGATGATCATTCCCCCGACGGAACGGCCGCGCTGGTAAAATCTTCCATAAAAAATTTCCCG
Organism: uncultured Chitinophagaceae bacterium; assembly: GCA_964422465.1. Classification (GTDB taxonomy): domain Bacteria; phylum Bacteroidota; class Bacteroidia; order Chitinophagales; family Chitinophagaceae; genus FW021-bin31. The sequence continues at coordinate 32,255 of CAYRBD010000025.1, read as the reverse complement.
GGCCGGTTGTTTCTTGAAGAACGGAGAGGAAAACTGGGATTAGGTACGGCTTATATTCACGGGTTTAAATGGGCCCTCATCCGGAATTATGATTACATCTTTGAAATGGATGCGGATTTTTCCCACAACCCGCAAGACCTGATCCGGCTTTATGAAGCTTGCCACGAGGGGGATGCAGATGTGGCAGTCGGCTCCCGTTATGTAAAAGGAGGGAAAATCAAAAACTGGCCCTGGGATCGAAATTTCCTGTCGCGTGGTGCCTCTCTCTATGTCCGGTTGATCACCCGTATCCCTGTAAGGGATGCTACCGCCGGCTTTGTTTGCTACAAGCGCAGCGTACTAAAAAAAATGAACCTGGATGCCATCCGGTTTGTCGGGTATGCCTTCCAGATAGAGATGAAGTTTACCGCCTGGAAACTGGGTTTTAAAGTAGTAGAAATACCTATCACGTTTACCGACCGCAAACTGGGAGAATCAAAAATGAGCAAAAATATTATCCGGGAAGGAGTTATTGGCGTGCTTCAGATGCAGTGGAAGTGGATGCGGAAGAAGTGAAAGGGTAGTAATTTTGCCCTCACGCGTGCCCTTCGGCTTCGGGCACCGTAGCGTCAATACCCGGCACTGTTCGGTTGTTTCGAATTGATAAAAAATCTAAAATCAGTAATTTGAAGATTGGAGATGTATGATCTATGATTGAAGATCATAGAATTCGGTATTTAAGATGCTTGATATTTTTGGCAGTTGACTAAAGTCAACTGTAAAAAAGATGACAGAGGAAATGGGATTTAGGCCTCATTTAAGATGAATAGCTACCTGATTTTATAAGATTTTTTGGAGTTGGCAGGCGCCGCTATCCTCACTTCCCATAAATGCCCTGTTCAATTTTATCTTCCTGTTCTCCTGCCCAATCTGCTACCTGCTGATATTGTTTGTCAGTAAGTTGAGCCTTTTTATGCATGAGCTTATAGGCCTTTATCGGCATGGCATGGTTGGTCATCTGTTCCTTAATTTCATGAAACTTATGAGCCGCCTCTTTAGGAGAATAAGTGGCAAATTCCGAAAAATTTACATGATGCTGCGCCTCCTTAATATGGTGATTCATCCACCAGCCAACCGGCTGAATAGCATAATACCAGGGATAAGTGGTATAATTGGAATGGCAGTCATAACAGCCATCATTCAGAACCATCAACACATTCATCGGAACGTCATATTTAGTGGCAATATCATTCACAGGATCGGCTTCGGAAGTATTTTTGGCCGGACGAAAAAATTGTACCACTATAAGCACTATTACTATGATAATAACAACTTTTGTACTTTTTTTCATCGCTCAAATTTTCAGTAAAGATATAGAATCTATTGTACCTTGCAAACGAAAACAGACTTTTTTGTCCAATACTGCTTATGTACTACCTTCTTTTCTGTATTCTCTACCTGATTTCACTGTTGCCGTTTTGGGTTTTGTATGGACTGTCAGATGTGGTATATTTCTTCTTATACTATCTCATCGGCTATCGGAAGAAGGTTGTTTTTATGCATTTAGAACAGGCTTTCCCCGATAAATCAATCCCTGAAAAGAAAAAGATAGCAAAGCAATTTTTCAGAAACCTGGCCGACCTGATAGTGGAAATGATTAAGATGATGAGCATAAGTAAGAAACAAATCTTAAAGCGGTTTGAATATGAGGATGAAGTATTTAAAAAGCTTGAAAAGGAAAACCGCACTTACCAGGTCATGTTAGGACATTTTTTTAATTGGGAATGGGCCAACCTTTATATCAGCCTCACCACCAGTATTCCGTTTTTAATTACTTTTAAGCCGTTAAAAGATAAAACTTCAAACAGGCTGTTTAAATACATGCGTGCTCGTTTTGGCAGCGTATTGATTGCCTCAGACAACGTGCAGGCAGAGATGAAGCCGTTTAAAGAGCAGGCTTACGCCAGTGTGCTGGTAGCGGACCAAAATCCCGGTGGCCGGCGAAGGGTTTATTGGTTTCCTCTCCTGAACAAAATGACCCCCTTTTATAGGGGACCCGAGTTCAATGCGAAAAGAAACCGGATGGCCATCGTTTTTGGGAATATAAAAAAGGTTAAACGAGGGCATTATAAGATAGAAACGAAGTTAGTTTTTAAGGATGCCCGGGAGACAGAAAAGGGAGAAATTATGGGTGCTTTTGCAGCATTTATGGAATCCTGTATCCGGGAGCAACCCGAAAACTGGCTCTGGAGCCACCGCCGATGGAAAAGAACCTGGAAAGGAGAACAGAACAATTAAAAACAATAAAGTGAAATGGCTAAAAACAAACTTCGCTGCGCATGGCCCGCTGAGGATGCATTGATGATCCAATATCATGACGAAGAATGGGGAACTCCTTTACATGAGGATCAAAAATTATTTGAATTTATGGTATTAGATGCCTTTCAGGCAGGCCTGAGCTGGAAAACTATTTTACACAAAAGAGAAAATTTCAGAGAAGCTTTTGCCAATTTTAGTCCGGAAAAAGTAAGCCGGTTTACGGAAAAACAGATACAATCCCTGATGAACAATTCCGACATCATCCGTAACAAGCGGAAAATACAGGCAACAATAACCAATGCGCGTTGCTTTCTTCAGGTAAAAGAAGAATTTGGAACCTTTGATAAATATATCTGGCAATTCGTAAATTACCGGCCAATCTTACAAAACCGCCGGATGGAAGAACCGCCACGAGCAACTTCCAAAGAATCGGAAGCCATGAGTAAGGATTTGAAGAAAAGAGGTTTTAAATTTGTCGGACCAACCATTTGCTATGCCTTCATGCAGGCTGCCGGAATGGTGAATGATCATGTTACCAGTTGTTTCCGGTATGCGGAAGTAAAAGAAAACTAACTATGCCTGATAAAAGAAAATTAAATGAATTTATAAGCGCTGCCTTAAAAGAAGATATAGGCAACGGCGACCACAGTACCCTGGCCTGTATTTCCGAAGGCACGAAGGGAAAAGCAGTATTAAAAATAAAGGAAAATGGCATCCTCGCCGGCATGGAAGTGGCGCTGGCAATATTTACATATCTTGAAAAGGATATCTCTTTTAAACCGTATAAAAAAGATGGGGAAAACATGCAACCCGGGGAGCAGGCCTTCGAGGTTTTTGGAAACGTGCGTACGCTTTTAACTGCCGAACGCCTGGTATTAAACTGCATGCAGCGGATGAGTGGCATTGCCACTTTAACCAATCAGTATGTGGAAAAAATAAAACCATATAAAACCCGGTTGCTGGATACCCGAAAGACAACCCCCAACTTCCGTATGCTGGAGAAAGAAGCCGTTTACATTGGTGGAGGGTACAACCATCGCATGGGACTGTATGATATGATCATGCTTAAGGACAACCACATCGATTTTTCCGGGGGAATAGCGCCTGCCATTTTAAAGGTTGAAAAATATTTAAAGGAAAACCATTTAACCCTCCCGATAGAAGTAGAGGCCCGTTCAATGGAGGAGATACGGCAGATTTTAAAGACCGGTAAGGTACAGCGTATCATGCTGGACAATTTTACACCAGGGGAAGCTGCCAAAGCCGTAAAGTTAATAGCCGGAAAATATGAAACCGAAGCCTCCGGCGGAATCTCGCTGGATACGCTGGAGGAGTATGCCAGAGCAGGCGTAGATTTTATTTCGGCAGGAGCGGTAATTCATCATGCTACCAGCCTGGATTTGAGTCTGAAAGCTGAAATAGAATAACTATCTTGACCTTCTGTCTCTAAAAAACTGCTGCATCAACTGTTGGCAATCAGCCTCAAGCACACCTGCAATAAGTTTTGTTCTCGGATGGAAAGGAGAAGTAGAGCCGGTTGTTTTTTTATAGCCGTTTTTTTCGTCTCTTACACCATATATTACCTGTCTTATTTTACTCCAATACAATGCCCCGGCACACATCAGGCAGGGCTCTACTGTGACATACAAACGAGCTTCCGGCAGGTATTTGCTCCCAAGATAGTGGAAGGCAGACGTGAGAGCAATCATCTCTGCATGGGCGGTACAATCGTTCAGCCTTTCGGTCTGATTATACCCCCTTGCAATAATCCGGTTTTTCAATACAATAACGGCTCCAATCGGCACCTCTTCCTCTTTGTAAGCCCGTTGTGCTTCTTGTAAGGCATATTGCATCCATTTTTCATCTTCATCCCAGTGATTCATTTATCCAGATTAAATTTAAAATTTACATTGCCATAAAAATTGATAGCAGGTGCTGCATTGTAGTATCTCCCTCCGAAGGCATTCACATCATCACCTAAACTATATTTTTCGTTTAAGAGATTGTCTCCTCCTGCAGAAAGTTCAAATTGCAATTGTTTATTTATTTTTTTATGATAAGACAATCGTAATCCCAGTAAATTATAAGGAGCCGCATATACTTCATTGGCGTCATTCAAAGGAATTTTTGAGGTATGTTGAAATGTAAGATGAGCATTGAGGTTTATTCCTGTTTGCACATCTATCCCCGAAGCCAGGGTGTAGGGCGCCGTTCCCGGGAATTTATTTCCCGAATAATCCCTCCCTGAAGAGGTGTACCTGTCATAACGAAAATAAAAAAGCGTCTGACTTATCCAGGCTTGCATCCCCGTGAAAAAAGAATTTTTATTTTGGTACAGATTGTAAGAAAGCAAAGCCTCCAGTCCTTTTTGCCAGGCTCCGCCCGCATTGACAAAATAATCCGCCCCGCTGCTGTCTCTTCTTTGAGAAATGCTTTGAGTCAGATGCATGACAAAGGTACTTACCTCATAATATAATTTATGTTTAATAAAATAGCCCTTGCTTCCGAGTTCAAAATTAATTCCCTGCTCTGCATGTAAATTTTTATTTAAAACATTAGTTGATGGAAGAAATTCCGCTACCGTAGGGGGAGAGAAGCCTTTAGAAACATCCAGGTACAATAGAATATCGGGGATTACTTTTTTTGAAAGAGTGATCCGGGGCGCTGCCACAAGTGGGTATTTCTTTCTAAAGTCGGCTACTTCTGGGTAAAGACGGGTAAACAAGAGTTGTTGATGATTCAGGCTCACGGCCGCGCTTACATCCCACCCATGCCGAAAAGTCCATTCTCCCTGAGCAAAAAGGAGAGCGTCAAACTCATTGGTGCGGTCAATAGTTTGCAAGGTATCCGCCCGGCCCAGGTCATTGCCAAAATCCTGCTGACTAAAGTACCCTTGCTGGATTTCCGCTCCAAGCCAATACTGGCTCTGTATCTTCTGCCCCATGTGTTGATATTGAAACACGGTTCTTCCCCCGAAATGAGGCTCTTTACGAAGTTCATAGTTGCGGGTAGTCGGGTTAATAAAATCGGTATAAGAACCATAAAGGACAGTTGTATTTTTGAAACCCGGTTTGAAATAATATGTATACTTCAGACCGGTAACAAAAGCTTTTTGATGTACGGCTGCTCTGCTTGCTTTTGCAGAAGGCTGGCTACCGGCTGCCGGCCGGGAAGATTTTGGATTTATAGCATACTCTTCCCTGGTAAGCGCACCCGGTGTCTGATAATACAGGTTAGTGTAATGAAAGAAAGCGGCTAATTCCTCCTGTTGATTTATCTTGAAACGGGCGCTGTAAGAAGCCGTTTGGTGTCGCAAGGCTGTATGGTCCCGATAGCCCTCACTTTTCACATCAGAATAGCGTAGTTCATTCCCGCTATTTTTTCCTCTCCAGGTCAGGGAAGCGGCTCCTTTTTGCAATCCGAAACTGCCCGTTCCCAGATGGAGCTTAATGCTGTTTTCCGGTGGTTTATTTTCTGAGAAAAGCGGGCTTTCAATAAGTACGACTCCGCCGGTACCTGCTCCATACAGGCTGCCGGAAGGCCCTTTAATCACCTCAACAGAACCGTAATCATCAAAACTAAGTTGGTTGAGATAGGTGTTTCCCCCCGGGTCTGTCAGCGGAATGCCATTGTAATAAACTTTTACATTGCGAACACCAAAAGGAGAACGTAGAGAACTTCCCCGAATATTTAGCCGTACGCTACCGGGAGAACGCTGATCCATACGGACGCCGGGGACGGCATTCATGGCAGAAATAATATTCAGGCTGTTGTAACGACTTAATGCTTTTTGAGAAAGGTAAGAGATCGGAGCAGGTTGATCAGCTAATTTTTTGGTTTGTTCAAAAGCCTGAACCACAATTTCAGATAGCTGCTCTTTTAGCCATATTGAATCCGCGGGGATGCTGTCTCTTACCTGTGCCATAACCGGCTGAAAGACCAGAATAAAGGAGCATAGAGAAAGCAAAAGAAAACGGGTAATAACTCGTAATAAATTCATGATAATCATACTATTAGGCTCATGCTATTCCATCATCTTCAAAAACGTGTCCTCATCTATAATACGGACGTTATTCATTCTTTTGGCTTTATCCAATTTAGAACCGGCGGCTTCTCCGGCAACCAGGTAATTCAGTTTGTTGCTTACTCCGCTCACCACTTTCCCTCCATGCGCTTCTACCAGTTCCTTTGCATCACTTCGCTTTATGGATAAGGTACCGGTAAAAAGAAAAGTGAGACCCGTTAATTCCCCCAAACCGGAGTTGTCACTTTTTTTCTGTTCCATGTTAACCCCCAAACGTGCCAGTTCTTCCAGTATCTGAATATTATCTTCATTATCAAAAAACTGCTGTATGGCGCTGGCCACTTTTGGACCAATATCCTCTAAAGCAAGTAGTTTCTCTTCTTTCATCTCCTTTAAGTCTATAAGGCGCTCAATGGCTTGTGCCAGTGTTTTAGCCGTTGTTTCTCCCACATATCGGATACCGAGGGCATAGATCAGCCGATGCAGAGGCTGACGCTTTGATTTTTCAATGGCCCTTTGCAGGTTATCAATGGATTTTTTCCCAAAACCTTCTAATTGGCCGATCTTATCGAAATCCAGTTTATAAATACCGGGCAGGCTTTTCAGTAATCCCAATTCATAAAACCGTCTGACGTTAGCCTCCCCGAGATTACGTATGTCCATGGCATCCTTACTTCCAAAATGAATCAGCCGTTCCACGACCTGTGCCTCACAATTAATATTCACACAGCGCCAGGCGCTTTCCCCTTTGGCTCTTTCCAGGGTATCGCCACAAACCGGGCAGTTTTCAGGAAAAACAATCTTTTCTTCCGTGCCATCCCTCAGGTCGGTCAATGGCTTTACAATATAGGGAATAACGTCTCCGGCCCTTTCCACCAGGACAGTATCTCCGATACGCACATCTTTCTCCCGTACTACATCTTCATTAAAAAGGGAAACAGAAGAGATGGTTACTCCTGCTAAGGGAACCGGGTCTATTTTGGCAACAGGGGTAATGGTACCGGTTCGGCCTACCTGAAACTCTACCCGGCGCAGCCTGCTGCTGGCCTGACGAGCCTTGAATTTATAGGCCATTGCCCAGCGGGGATGGTGAGAGGTCATGCCCAATGCATCCTGCAAATCAAAATTATTAACCTTAATGACCAGACCGTCCACTTCGTAGGGCAGCTCATCCCGTTTTGCTTCAAAGGTTTTGCAATAGTCAATTACCTCTTCTATGGCCGTAAAAACCTCCATCCGCTCCACCGGGGTACGAAATCCCAGGTTAGACAAAGCTTTCAGGATGCCATATTGTGATTTCAGCGGCTCGGGTTTTTCTTTGCCTTCCTTCAGCTCCAGATAACTGACGTGGTATAAAAAGACCTCAAGGTTGCGCTTCTTTACCTCACCCGGGTCAACCATCCGCAAGGATCCCGATGCGGCATTCCGGGGATTAGCAAGTGGAGGAAGGTCATTTTTCGCTCTTTGTTCGTTAAATCCGGCGAAGGCTTTCTTATTTATAAGCGCTTCTCCCCTGATCTCCATTTGCTCAATATTCAGATCAGATAACCGTGCAGAAAGCGGGATAGACCGTATCTGCCGGATATTAGCTGTAATATCCTCTCCCTGTACGCCATCTCCCCGGGTAGCGCCACGGGTCAACAGGTTCTTTTCATAAATGAGAGAAATACCTGCCCCATCAAATTTGGGCTCTACGCAATATTCTACGGCTGTACTTCCCAATTTGTCATGTATCCGTTTGTCCCATTCCCGTAGGTCCCCGGCATTATAAGAATTATCCAGGCTCAGCATGGGCACCCAATGATCCACAGTGGGGAATTCTTTAGTCAGTCCCCTCGCCACCCGTTGAGTAGGAGAATCCGGTGTGATAAGCTCCGGGTGTTCCTGCTCTACTTTTTTTAACCGGGCATACAGTTGATCATACTCCTGATCGGCCAGCGAAGGGTTGTCTTTCACATAGTACCGCCAGTCATTGTAATTGATGACTTCACGCAGTTCCTGCACCAGTTTCTCACTGGGAATGGAACCAGTAGCATTGGTCAATAGTTTTCTGGCCTTTTCATCCAGGGCTTTGCCGGCATTTTGATCATCCATAATTTTACGAACTTATTGAACAAAGGTAAGAAGGAAACGCTTTGTATCTCAATTTTACCGTAAGTTTACTCCCATAAAAATACAGTCAAAAAAATGAAAAACGAATCTAATAAATACGCAGGCTTCGGATCCGCCTGTGTGCATGGCGGACATATACCGGATCCCAATTACGCACACATAACGCCTATTTATGCATCTTCCACCTTTGTTTTTGATACTGCAGAACAGGGAATGAATCGTTTTAGTGGCAAAGAGGAAGGATATATTTATTCTCGCTGGGGCAACCCCTCCTTTACAGAAGCAGAGGGCAAACTTGCAGCCCTCGAAACATTTGGGTTAAAGGACAAAGATGGGCAACCTCTGGAGGCCAGGGCATTGATTCACGCATCGGGCATGGCTGCTCTCAATACCCTGTTTTTATCCTGTTTGAAGGCCGGGGATAAGGTACTCACCCATCCCTCTCTTTATGGAGGTACAGATGAATTATTGCAGAAGATTTTTCCAGGACTGGGAATACAGGTTATCGTAACGGATATGCACAACAGGGAGGCGGTTGAAAACCTGCTAAAGAAAGACGCTGCCATCCGCATGATGTACTTGGAAACACCGGCCAATCCTACCCTGCGCTGCGTGGATATGGAACAGACTTTAGGTCTGGCACAGAAATACGGATTGGTTTCTGCCGTGGACAACACATTCGCAACCCCTTATCTGCAACAACCCTTCCAATACGGAGCTGATTTTGTCTTCCATTCTACAACCAAATTTTTAAATGGCCACGGGTCTGCAGTAGGGGGTGTCCTCATCGGGAGAAATATTGAAAAAATGAAATCTGCCGTGCAAAAGACGCATCTCTTATTGGGGGGCAACAGCAATCCCTTTGACGCCTATCTGCTTACCCAGGGTATGAAAACGCTGGAACTGCGTATGCAGCGGCATTGTGACAATGCCATGCAGGCGGCTCTTTTCCTGGATAACCATCCTGCCGTGGCCCGGGTCAATTATCCGGGACTGGATTCACATCCCGACCAGGCCATTGCTAAAAAACAGATGAAACACCCCGGCGCCATGATGAGTTTTGAACTGAAAGGGGGGCTGGAAGCCGGAAAACGATTTATTGACGGCTTACAATTTTGTACACGCGCGGTATCACTTGGCACCTGTGATACGTTGCTGTGCCACCCGGCCTCCATGACACATTATGGGGTCCCTGAAAAACAAAGAGAGGCAGCCGGGATTACAAACGGGTTGATTCGAATGAGCGTAGGTATTGAAAATGCAGAAGATATCATTGCCGATTTAAAACAGGCTTTGACAGCTTAATCATGTAGGTTGAGGTTGGTTTTCATCATTCATACGCTCTGAATTTCTTTCGATATTCTATCGGAGAGCAGCAAATGTATTTTGAAAATTGGCGGTAAAAAAATTGAAGACTGTCGTAACCGGAGGCAAAGCCTATTTCATTAGCGTTCAAATCGGTTTCTATCAGCATTTTGCAAGCCTCGTTAATGCGGTATTCATTCAGGAAAGTAAAGAAAGGTTTTTTAACAGCCTGACTAAAAAACCTTGAAAAAGCGCCTTCGCTCATATTCACCAGATCGGCCATTAAAGAGAGGGTAATCTTGGTAGAATAATTTTCTTTTATATACTGAAAAACCTTCTCAACACGGCGGTTTGGAATACCATCGGTAAAAGGCAACTGCTGTTCAGATAGAAACCTGAACTCTGAAGATTTTGCCAGTTCATTTAACAACTCCAGAAAAAAAATAAGCCTGTTGAAAGGTGAAAATTTCAACAAAGCCCCTTGGATTTTTTTTATCTCCTTTGCATAATAGCGATCAAATTTTATCCCCCGGTTGGACAAATCCAGTAATTTACCAATGGGCTTAAATTCGGGCGTGTGTTTACAAGCATTCCCCAGGAAATCTTTTTCCCATTGAAAAACGATTGAAGCGTAACTTTCAGAAGTATCATTGGTGTTTTTCCAGCGGTGAGGGATATTGGGAGCAAGCAGGATGAGGTCCCCTTCTTCAAAATCTTCAATGTTGTTTCCCACGGTCCGGCTTCCATTTCCCTTAATAACAAAATTCATTTCATAATTGGGATGATAATGTAAAGGCGTATTTTGTTTCCCTTGTGTTTTATGAAATACTCTGAAAGAGTTTTCATCCTGTGGCAGGTGGAATTGAAAGGCTGGTTTCATAATAAAAATATTTCATAAAAGAATAATTGTCAGGTTAAAGTTAATGAAAACTTTTGTTATCCAAAAAGATTAACATACTTTTATTTTATAATTTCCTTTTCCATTAGCTTTAGCACGAAAAAGGTTAATCTTGAATCAAAATAGTGGAAAGAATGCTGAATATCCTGACTTATCTTTACAATGAGAATTTACCATAAACAATAAGTACCTCATGATGAAAAGCTATCATCCTGCCATACGAATCATCTCTTTTTTACTCATCACCCTGGGTCTGGCTTTTAGTTCTGCGATATCGGAGCCTGTATATCCCGGTATTTCAAATCAAAGCTCAGGAGCGAATCAGTTTCATTTTTCATCTACTTATAGCCCGTCTTCTGAAAGGTTTAATATAAAAGACTATGGTGCTAAAGGCGACGGAAAAACGATAGATACGCGGGCCATTAATAATGCCATTGAAGCGGCATCAGCAAAAGGAGGAGGAGTGGTTGTCTTTCCTGCCGGGACTTATCTCTCTGGCTCTATACACCTGAAAAGCCATGTCACCTTACATCTCAGCAGAGGATGTACTCTCGTAGCTTCTGATAACCCTTCCGATTATGATAAACCTGAACCCAATCCGGATGATCAGTATCAGGACTTTGGGCACAGTCATTGGCAAAACAGCCTGATTTGGGGAATTAACCTGGAGGATATCGCCATTGAAGGCTCCGGGACAATTTACGGGAAAGGACTAGTAAGAGGAACCCCAAAAGGAGCCACTGAAGGGCTGGGTGATAAGGCCATTGCCTTAAAGAATTGTCATAATGTGCTATTGAGAGATTTTTCCATCCTGCAGGGTGGGCATTTCGGACTTTTAGCTACGGGTATAGATAACCTCACCATTGACAACCTGATCATGGATACCAACAGGGATGGAATGGACATTGACTGTTGCAAAAATGTACACATCTCCAATTGTAGCATAAACTCGCCCCGGGATGATGCCATTTGCCTGAAAAGTTCTTATGGTCTGGGATATGCCAGACCCACAGAAAATGTAACAATAACAAATTGCCTCGTTACCGGAGGATATCAGGAAGGCTCCTTTTTAGACGGCACCTTTAAGCCAATAAATTCAGCCTCAAAAAGGCCTACGGGGAGGATCAAACTGGGTACCGAATCTAACGGAGGGTATAAAAATATTACGATCAGCAATTGTATTTTTGAGAAATGCAGAGGACTGGCCCTGGAAACTGTTGATGGGGGAGACCTCGAAGATGTCGCCATCTCTAATATCACCATGCGCGATATTGTGGGCGCTCCTATCTTTATTCGGTTGGGAAGCAGGATGCGAGGACCGGAAGGCGTACCGGCAGGCCACCTTCGGAGAGTAAATATCAACAACGTAGTAGTTTACAACGCCGGCAGAAAAGAGGGAGCGATAGGAGCAATTATCAGCGGCATACCCGGTCACCCTATCGAAGATGTATCCATCAATAATGTGCAAATTGTGTACAAAGGTGGCGGAACGCAAAAAGACACAGAAATTACGCCACCGGAAAATGAGAAAGGATATCCTGAACCTACCATGTTTGGAAAATTACCAGCCTATGGCTTTTATATAAGGCATGTAAAGGGGCTAACTTTAAACAACATACAATTAAGCTACATCAACAAGGAAGAAAGACCGCCCTTTGTTTTAAAGGATGTTCACAATTCCGATTTTAAATTTATAAATGCAGAACATACAGGAACAGATAATTTCTTTTTAATAAAGAACAGCACTAACATTAACCTTTTTCGTTCGGGAGATTATACAGATAAAAAGATAGTAAAGGCAACCCATGAAAAGTTATAAATAGATTTTGAGTCTGTTATGTGGGAGGGTTATGCTCCCGATAATGATAAACTAAAACCTTAAATGCGGCGGTTATGAAAAAAAACATACTTTCTTTTATATCACTTGCGACCTTATTTATCCTGATAATAGCAATAAACGCTTGTAAAAAAGAGGAAAATACCCCTCTCAAGTTGGGAAAAGAAATCCCAAAGAAAGAATGGATCAGCGGTACGTGGACACAAAAAGACATCCAATTTGCGGTAGATATTCCCAAAGCAGCATTGGGGGTCGCTATTCCGGCTGGATCCAGCCTGATTGACCTGGCGCCCTTACTCGGCCTGGGGCTGAATCCGGAAGTTGGAAAACTGGTCCAGTTTACACAACTGAATACTTTTACGTTTAATGCAGATGGGACTTATTCTATTGAAAACCCGCTTGGTACCGCACCGGTGTCCTTTATTCTTCCCGATGCAGGCACTGCCGGCCACTGGGAATTGACGGTCTTTCAGGCAGTCGTTCAACTGACTCCCGATGGAGGAGATGCTGATCCTCATTGGGTCAATGACATAAGTGAAAATACACTGAACATCAGTTTTACACTTAAGTTGGCAGGAAATGATGTTCCAATGAACCTGATCCTGCAGAAACAGGAAAAGGAGCCAAATCTTCAACAACAAATACAATGGCTGACCGGCGACTGGGTTCAGAAAGATTTGCAATTTGCCGTAACGATACCTAAGGATGCTTTGGGGATGGAAATACCGGCCGGAACAAGCCTGGTAGAACTGGCGCCGCTTTTAAGCCTTGCTTTAGGCGAACCTGATCTCGGAAGCCAGATTCAGTTTACCCAGTTAAATACTTTTTCTTTTAGCAGTGATCAGACCTATTCTTTTAAAAATCCCCTTGACAAGGCGCTCGTCTCTTTTATTCTCCCGGAAGCAGGGGGTTCAGGGAAATGGGACTTATTAGGTTCAGGGTCGCTGGTACTTCCGCTCACACCAGAAGGTGGCAAACCATCGCCTGTATGGGTGAACGACCTGACGGCAGACAGCCTGAGCCTGGGTATTTATCTGGATATACCCAATGTGGCCACTATCCCCATGAATCTAATTTTAGAAAAGCCGGCGGAGGCCGTGGATATCAAGCAAAAGATGGCTTTAATGGTAGGAACATGGACCCAGCAGGACCTGCAATTTGCCATAGACATTCCTAAAGATGCGCTGGGGATGGAGATACCAAAAGGCACCAGCCTCCCCGCCCTGATCCAAGACCCCGGCGTGGCGCAATTATTAGGCCCTGCCGCAGTGATGGGAATACAGGCGATGGCCTATAGTATGTATAAATTTGATGCCAATACCGGCTATTCTTTTACAAATCCGCTAGCGGGAGCAGCCGTAATTAAAGCACTTTTCCCTGATGCCGGAACGTCCGGCCACTGGGGGTTGATCGGAGGGGAATCGGTGGTGCTGCCACTTATTCCAGATGGAAGCAGTACGCCGGATATTCACTGGGTGAACAAACTGACTGATAACGAAATAAACCTCAGGGTTTCGCTGGATATGGGGGGAAAGTCCATCCCCATGAACTTGATCCTAAAAAAATAGTAATAAATAATTCAGGTTATGAGAACGCTTTTACAACTACTTTTTGGCCTATTTTTAATCACCGGAATATCCTCATCCGGAATGGCGCAGGCAACCTTTGAAGTAACCGGCGTAGTCGGCGATGAACAAGGAACGCTCTCGGGAGTAACCGTGAGAGAAGAAGGAACGCAGGCCGCCACGCTAACCAACGACGATGGAAGTTTTCAACTCCATGTTTCAGGTCCGGATGCCCGACTTATCTTTAGTTTTATCGGATATAAAACAGAAACCATACCCGTTTCGGGCCGACATCAAATTCACGTTCAGCTAACCCTGATTTCCCAAAAGCTGTCAAATGTAGTCGTAACAGCCTTGGGGATTACCCGGCAGAAGAGAGCTCTGGGATATTCCGTTGACGAAATTTCCGGGCAGGACATGAATCATGTTCCTCATGAAAATATATTAACCGGTTTGGCAGGAAAAACAACCGGAGTTACCATTAATCAGACCGGCGGGGTCGGGTCTTCGGTAAGCATGGTCATCCGGGGTGCCAACTCTTTAAGCAACGACAACCAACCGCTTTTTGTGGTAGATGGGGTTCCTATCGCCAATTCTTTAAATAATGTGTCGTCCATCGGAAGCCGTAATAATGTAGATTATGGGAACGCCATTGCCAGCATTAATCCCGAGGACATTGCCAGCGTAACTATTCTGAAGGGCCCCAGTGCCGCTGCTCTTTATGGTTCCCGCGCAGGAAACGGAGTAGTACTTATCACTACTAAAAACGGCAGTGGAGTAAACAGGTTAACCGTAACGGTTAATTCGAGTACTGTATTTGAGCTTCCCTATAAATTCCTGAAATGGCAGACAAAATTTGGGTCCGGATCCTTTTCCGGTATCCCCGTTTCCCTAACCGGCAATCCACTAACTAATCCTTTAGGACTCATTGATGAGAGTTCTCATGCTACCGCAGGAGCAGAATTGGATGTAGGCTACAAAGCAGTACAGTGGAACAGTCCTTTAGATGAGAATGGAAAACCCATTCCTATACCTTTAGTTTCCCATCCTGATAATATAAAAAATTTTCTTCAAACCGGCATTACCAGCCAAAACAGCATATCAGTAGCTAACAATACTGAACTTTTTAATTATAGATTATCCTATTCAAACATGCGCCACCGTGGCCTGATCCCCAATTCAGATCTATTCAGAAATACACTGGATATGAACGCTTCCCTGAAAATAAATAAAAGACTGCGTTTGAGTACCAATATGGATTTGAGCAGAAACAATTCCAATAACAGGCCCGGAGAAGGAAAAGGAACCAATCCCCTGCAGGCGCTTTACTATGTATCGCCACATATTGATATTATGGATCTGAAAGATTATTGGGAACCCGGCCTGAAAGACATTCAACAACGAACCCAATATAACGGGGAATTTGATAATCCCTGGTTTTTGGCTAATGAGGTCAATAACAGTTTCGTACGTGACCGCCTTTATGGGAATTTAAAATTGGACTGGGACATTGATTCCCACTTTAAACTGATGCTTCGATACGGGCTTGACACCTACAATGAACAAAGAAGAATGGAGGTGCCTTACAGTTTTACGGAAGAGCCTCGAGGAGCCTTTGGTATAGTAAATATAAAATCTTTTGAAAGCAATGCCGATTTTCTTGCTACCTATCAAAATGCGTTTAATGACTTTAGCCTGTCGGCTTCAGTTGGCGGAAATATCCGTTTTCAAAAACACAATACACAAAATACTTCTTCTAAATCAGGAACCGGGCTGACTGTACCGAATGTTTACACCCTGCAAAATATATTACCGGCCTTTTTGGATTACAGCAGTTCTATTACGGAACGGCAGGTAAACAGTATCTACGGTATGGCAACTTTAGGATTTAAAGAGTTCATGTTTTTAGACGTTTCGGGCAGGAATGACTGGTCCAGTACGTTGCCGGGCGCACAGCCTTATTTTTATCCTTCCGCGTCTTTAAGTTTACTGATCAATGAAATAGCGGGAATTAACAACAACAATGTTAATCTTATAAAGTTAAGAGGAGGAATCGCACAAGTGGGTAACGATGCAAAGCCTTACCAACTGGTAAGTGTTTTGCAGGATGCAGGTGCATGGGATAACATTCCGAGGCTTACCACTTCCGGCACTTTATTAATTCCTGATTTGAAGCCGGAAAAAATTACTTCTTACGAAGTTGGGTTAGACCTTCATTTACTCAGAAGCCGTTTCCGTTTTTCTGGAACATATTACATGATTGAAGATGAAAATCAGATTTTTACAACACAATTGCCTTCTTCCTCGGGCTATAGTTCCAAAAGCATTAATGCCGGCCTGGTACGGAGCAGAGGCATCGAACTTTCCCTGGGGCTTACCCCGATACAAAATAAGGACTGGAACTGGGATATCAATTTTAACCTGACCCGGAACAGAACTAAAATTGTAAAACTGGCCAACGAGATGCCTTACTTTTCTTTTTGGGAAGAAGTAAAAGGAGGCGCCTGGACATACGAAGGAGAAGATATAGGAGACATTTACGGCGCCGAAGTACGCACGGTAACTGATGAGTCCTCTCCATATTATGGTTATCCGTTGTTGTCTATTTCCGATGCCGGCGCCAAGTGGCAGGCTATAAGTGCACACAACACGAAACACAAGGTCGGCAATTTCAACCCTAAGTTTATCATGGGCATGCAAACCACCCTGTCCTTTAAAAACTGGAGCATCAACATGACCTTTGACTGGCGAAACGGCGGAGATTTTGTTTCACAAACCTATAGGTATGGAATGGAAGACGGACATGCCAATACCCAATTCAGTCAATTCTATGATGCCGGCGACCTAAAGGGGAAACAATTGCGCGACTATCTGGTAGCCCATGCGGATGAATTGATCAAAATTAAAGGTAATCATTTCCCAAGGATCGGCTACCCTACCCCGGAGCATACGAGCTATCCCTTTAACTTCGGGGGATATAATTTACCCTATGGCGCTTTATTTATTCCTGGGGTAATGGCCAAAGGCTATGATTCGGACGGCAAGCCAACCGGATATATTGAAAATCTGGGGGAAAACATACTGAACCGGGATCCCAACAACCCCAATTACACGCTTACCCTTCCCTATTTGGCTATCGACCCTTGGGATTTTGTACAAGCCTTCACTTTTCCCGCTTCCTATATTAAACTCAGAGAGATTTCACTTTCTTACCAATTTCCACAAAACTGGATGACTTCACTTAAGTTACAGGGGGCTTCCCTTTCGGTTTTTAGCAGGAATATTATTTTGTGGACACAGGCAAAAATTAACATTGACCCTGAAAGGGCTTTTTCTCCTACGACAAGTAGTCATGGAGGTTCCCAATTTGAACAGGGTATAGAAACCTATAATGTAAACCCCTGGGTCATGCCAATAGGTATCAAATTAAACGTGATATTCTAATAAAATTAAAATGCTTGGATGATGATGAACAGTTTTTATAAAATAGCGTCCGTTACGGTTATTTTATTGCTTTGCGGGAGCCTTTTTTCCTGTACCAGGCACCTGGTGGAAATGAATGAAAATCCGAATGGAGCAAATCCGGAAACAACGAATCCAAACCTGGTTCTTTCTACGGTATTGACAGAAACCGGAAAAACATACGTAAACCTCGGGTTTGGTGACATAATGGGCGTCATGCAATATACCCAGAAGGATGGCCATGCTACAGCCTATAACAACTACGAATGGAAAGGAGATAACCCCTGGGAAAATTATTATACGATCCTTAGAAACATCCAATATGTTCTTGAAAAAGCCAAGGCTTCCGATAATGAATTACTGGAAGGGGTAAGCCTGGTCATGCGAGGGCTAATGTTTGGGCTCTTAACAGATTTGTATGGAGATGTACCTTATAAGGATGCGCTTCAGGGAGACAAAGGAGGAAACACGTTTACGTTTCCCGCCTATACGGATCAAAAAACAATTTATTTAGGAATACTTGCCGATCTGGATACGGCGAATTCCTTATTGTCCAAACCTAAAAACGAATATGTAGCCAATATTGACCAACCGGATGTTTATTATCACGGCGATCCTTCCAAATGGCAAAAACTGGCAAACTCTTTAGCTCTTCGTTATTATATGAGAATATCGGAGAAGTTACCGGATGTGGCAAAAGAAGGGATTGAAAAAATTGAAAACAACCCGGACAACTATCCCATCATTACTGCAGCCTCCGATGATGCGGTGATGGATTTTGCCGGCAATAGCAACAGCGATTCCTGGCCTACTAATGTTGCGTATGATGCGGACAGTACCGATTACCGGGTAGTGAAAATGTGCAACACATTTGTGGATAGTTTGCAGGCTTACCACGATCCACGGCTTAATATATGGGCTTCTAAAGTACAGGTATTTCTGCAGGTGGACAATAACCTGCCGACCGGGACCGACTACATAACAGATACCATTGTAAACGGAGAAGATCGGAAAGTGCGTTATTTATCTCCCGATATTCTGTCCTCTAAAGGGCTGACCTTAAAAGACATTAATCAGGATCCGAACTTTGTCGGATTGCCCGTTGCCATGTCTGCACCACAGGTTTATAACCTGAGTCCCGATCCTAACCAGGCCTCCCACAATCCACATGTTTCCTGGTTGAATCCGATCTATTCAAAAACAAAAGGACCTTTACTAAAGGCCAGAATCATGTCGGCAGCAGAAGTTCATTTTATTCTTGCAGAAGCAAAGACGGTGAAAGGATGGACGAATGTGGATGCAGAACAGGAATATTACCAGGCCATAAGGGCCTCTTTTGAGGCCTGGGGAATTAGCGATGATTATAATCAGTATATCCAACAGCCAAAAGTCGTGTTTAATCATTCCCAGGAGCAGATAATTGTACAAAAATGGATTGCCAACTGGTCGGTGGCCACAGAATCCTGGTTTGATTTCAGACGGACGGGCTACCCCAGGATACAAGGTGTTCAAAACATGACCGTGGCGCCTCAATTACCGGTCAGGTTTTATTATCCTAAAGATGAACAGGATATGAACAGCGCTAACGAACAGGCAGCAGCCGGGAATTTAGAGGTAACACAATATTCTGCATTTGGCGCCGATGGCAAAAACAACAGCCCCTGGTCCAAAATGTGGGTACTACAGGGAACAGGAGAACCCTGGTGAAGAGAAGTTAGCTATCATTAGCTATCTGATATAAGTAAAAAATTAACTGAGTTTATGAGAAAAATCTTAATTGTAAGTCTTTTATTATTCACAACAATTTCAATAAATGCTTTTGGACAAACCTTTAAGGCAGGCATAGCGGTAAGAAAAATAACGCCTGATCCCCTGCTGCCGGTGTCTGGCGGTATTGGCCCTTCCAGCCCCGTAACCCAACAGAAAGGCGACTTGTACGTAAGAGCGCTGGTATTGGAAAAAGGAAATACTAAAGTGGCTATCGTGAGTGTGGACAATTTGGGCTGGCCAATGCCATTAGGGAACAAATCCAGAAAACTAATTAAAAACATTCCCCCGGAAAATATTTTGATAGGCGCTACTCATACACATAGCGCCCCGGATGCGTATGGCTTTCCTTCAGACAGCAATGGACATTCTACCGTAGATTTAAAATATCTGGACTGGTGTGTACAGCAAATTGCAGACGCCGTAAATGAAGCAGAAAGAAAAGCACAACCCGCGTGGTTGAAGACAGCCGTAGGCGAAGCAAAGGGAAAAATTGCATACAATTACTACGCCCCAAAGTTGTATGATCCGCGTTGCGGTGTTATCCAAGCAATTGCCGCAACCGGTGAGAATAAAGGAAAACCTTTTGCCACACTTGTCAACTATGCCATTCATCCGGAAGTGCTTGGACCGGACAGGGGTATTCTCAGCCCTGATCTGATAGGACCATTGTGTGCCAGGATAGCAGCAAAAGGTGGAGGAACAGCTATTTTCATGAATGGCGCACAGGGAGGAATGGTTACGGCCGATAATCGTTTGCCCGATTGTAAGGAAGCAAATACCTGGCGTGAATGCAAACGCATTGGAAACCTGCTGGCTGATCAGGCTTTAAAAATCATCGCTGATGCCCCCCTCCAAAAGGCCCCGGATCTGTATTGTGCTTCTAAAAAGATCACTTTCCCTGTTGACAATAAAACAATGCAGTTTATTGTTTATCATTCTCCGGTCTATCGTTCGGCTAAAGGATATCATGGATTTCACAATGATTCCGTCACAACAAGGCTAAATCTTTTGAATATTGGAACCGCCCGGGCGCTTACCATTCCGGGAGAAGCATTACCAAATATCGGCTTCTATGTCAAACGACACATGCACACCAAACAAGCTTTTTTATTCGGACTAACGAATGATGCGTTTGGTTATATCTTAGATAAAGTCGATTTTAACAGTTTTAAAAGATATGACTACATCAGCAGAACAAGCCTGGGAGAAATGACAGGAGATATTTATATAAATACAGTATTGAAGTGGCTGAAAGAAGCACCGGA
>CAYRBD010000025.1:0-11619 GCA_964422465.1 uncultured Chitinophagaceae bacterium | reverse complement strand
TGACAGGAGATATTTATATAAATACAGTATTGAAGTGGCTGAAAGAAGCACCGGAAGCGGGAAGGGGGAGTAGTTATTAGTCATTGGTCGCAAGTCGTAAGTCATTAGTCGTAAGTCATTCAACCATATAAACATATTAACAATACAACCATACAACCATATAACCATATAACCATACAACCATGAAATTAAAAAAGAATCTTTCAAAGTCATCCATTCTGTTTATCTTATTTGTCATTATTTCTGTGCAGACCTCTTTTGCGCAGCGGATAACCAATCCTTCAAACGCACTTCAACATTACCTGCACAATGGAGACACGACCTTTCATTGGGTTGTAAAGGATTCGTTCACTGTTGGATCCGTAAAAGGTTATGATATTTTATTAACTTCTCAACATTGGCACCAATATACCTGGAAGCACCAGCTCACTATTTTTTCACCTAAGAAGAATGATTACGATGGCGCTTTATTATTTATTACCGGGGGACATAATGATAAAGGAACCTTAGAACCCCACTGGAGTGATCCCGGCAAATCATTAAACCGGGCCATCGGCAAACTGGCAGAAAAAAACAATGCTATAGTTGCCATCCTCCACCAAGTACCAAATGAACCGCTTTTTGACAGCCTCGTAGAAGATCAGATTATTTCTTATACCCTGCACCGTTATCAGGAGGACACCTCAGATTATAGCTGGCCGTTGCTTTTCCCCATGGTAAAAAGTGCAGTAAAGGCAATGGATGTGGTACAGCATTTTTCAAAAAATAAATTACAGCATCCGGTGTATCGGTTTGTGGTTTCCGGCGCTTCCAAAAGGGGATGGACTACCTGGCTTACCGGGGCCAATGATCCCCGCGTAGCCGCTATCGGGCCCATGGTCATTGATATTTTAAATATGCCGGTAAATCTCAAGCATCAGATGGAGGCATACGGAAGTTACAGCGTAGAGATACAGGATTATGTAAGATTGGGTATTGTACAAGGACTGACCTCCTCAACCGGAAGGGCGCTGATAGAAATGATAGACCCTTACTCTTACCGGAAAAGATTAACCATGCCCAAAATGCTTTTTATGGGGACCAACGATCCCTATTGGGTTATAGACAATGTGAAGAATTACCTGCCCGAAATACCTGGCATGAATCTGATCAATTACACCCCCAATGCCGGTCATGGGCTGGATCATGGAAAGGTGGCTTTCCCCGCATTAAGCGCCTTCTTTGGTATTACAATGGCACGAGGACAATATCCTAAATGTTCATGGACCACAAAGCAAAGCGGTAACGGCGTTCAGATTACCATAGAAGCTTCAAAAGATATTTTACTCGGAGCCAGGTTATGGTACGCTAACTCTACTGACGAAGACTTTAGGAATGAGAAATTTTTAAACCGGAACCTGCATGTAAAACATAAATCAAAGTTCGAAGTGCACGAAGATTTTCCAAAATCCGGCTATCGGGCCTTTTATGTGGAACTTACTTATAAGAATCCCAAAGGAGGGAAATATACGGTGTGCACAAGAGCCTTTATGACGGATACACAGCAGATATTATGAAGAGCCAACTGAAATACTAAAGCGTGAATGAAACCTCTGGTTTATGGAGCCCGGGCAATACTTCTCTTAAACCCCGGGAAAAGAATGCTTTCAAGATGGAAAACAGGGATAAAATTAATCCAAGTCTGTTGCTTATTCGGTATGAGACTTATGGAAACCTATGTTGAAAATCCATTAAATCAACAAGTGTAAAATTAAGTATAAAAAGTCTCCTTATTACCTCCCGCAGATAAACGCAAAAGTAGATTATATAATCTGCTAAAATCAGCACGGTCTGCAGAAAATCATTTGCGCCAGTCCAATTATAACACCCCTCCAGATATCATCAAAATAGTGTATCATATTATCATTTTAGTGGAAAGGGGTTATAGAAAAATCATGCTCCTTTGTACCTATTAATTCTGTTGACCATATAGGCACTTTATTTTTTATTTTTAAAAATGCAATCTTCTATGAAAAGGAATTTTATTTTTCACAAGTGGCAGCATAATTTGCTCTTGCTATTGATGAATGTAATGATCATTCCGTTCGTATCTGCTCAGTCGATTCTGGTAACGGGAAAGGTCTCAAATGAGGACGGCCCTCTTGCAGGAGTTACCATAGTAGAAAAAGGAACAAACAATGGTACAACCACTAATAGTTCTGGAAGCTATCAATTAAATGTAGCCAACGATGCCGTCCTTATCTTCAGTTTTATCGGGTATAATACTCAAGAGATACCGGTCTCTGGCAGAAGGGAAGTCAATGTAACATTAGCATCCAACTCTGAACAGCTCGGAGGAGTAGTGGTTACGGCATTGGGAATTAAGAGGGATGAACGATCATTAGGTTATTCCGTAGGCCGGGTTGCCGGCAAGGACCTTACTGAGGTGAGTCATGATAATGTACTTAACGCGCTGGCAGGCAGGGTTCCGGGCGTATCAGTAAGCTCTACCGGAGGCGTGGGTTCTTCCGTCAGCATGGTGATCCGGGGAGCAACTTCACTGAATGGTGATAACCAGCCTTTGTTTGTAGTGGATGGAACCCCTATCAGTAACAGTTTGAACAATGTGGGCGGTTTCGGCGACCAAAATACCGTAGATTATGGAAATGCCATTTCTGATATCAATCCTGAAGACATAGCCAGCATTACTATTTTGAAAGGCCCGAGTGCAGCCGCATTATACGGTTCACGCGCGGGTAACGGGGTGGTATTAATTACAACAAAAAATGGGAAGAAAAATAAGGGGCTTGGGATTTCTGTTAATTCCAGTACCGTGTTTGACATTCCTTATAAATTTTTTCCGGGCAATATAAGTCTGTTTGCTTCAGGCGAAAGGCCCTATACGCCCGATAATCATCCGGGAAAAGTATTGACGGTCAATGAAGGTTCTTCCGGCTGGGTAGGTCCGGAACTTAATAAAGGGTATAATGCGGTTCAATGGAACAGTCCGTTAGATGAAAATGGCAATCCCATTCCTATTCCGCTGGTTTCTTATCCCGATAATGCAAGGAACTTTATGCGAACCGGAATTACATCTACCAACAGCATAGCGATTTCCAACGCAAACGACCAGATTCGTTACAGGCTTTCTTATACCAATATGGACCACAGGGGTATTTTACCTAATACGGATTTATTTAAAAATACTCTTAACCTGACTACTTCTTATAATCTTACGAGTAATGTAGTAGTGGATGCCAATGTAAACTTTGTAAGAGACAATTCTAATAATCGCCCTTCAGGAGGAAGGGGGGCCAATCCTCTGAGCGCTATGGCTTACCTCAATCCGTCTATCAATATCATGGACCTGAAAAATTATTGGATGCCCGGGCAAGAAGGAATACAACAGAAATCGCAAGCTCCAGGAGAACAGGATAATCCCTGGTTTCTGGCTTATCAGGCTATAAACAGCTTTACCAGAAACAGGATATTTGGTAATGTAAAGGCGACCTGGCAGATTACGCCGGAGTTTAGTATCATGGGCCGCTATGGCATGGATCTGTACGATGAACAGCGCGAGACAAAAATTGCCAAGAGCTATACCAGAAACCCGAGCGGTGTATTTGGGGTAGATAAAATCTCTCATTTAGAACGAAATACGGATGTACTGGCTACTTACAAAAAGAAATTTGGTGATTTTGACCTGGATGCCTCTGCAGGTGGTAATATAATGTATCAGAAATATAGCGACTTTAAAAACAGTACAAATAGTGGCGGATTAATTGTCCCTGATCTCTATAATTTATCGAATATCCTGCCAACCTCTCTGGTATATTCCAACTATTGGTCTCAGAAAGCCATTTATAGTGTTTACGGCATGGCTTCTTTAGGATATAATAATATGGTCTATCTTGATCTGACGGCCCGAAATGACTGGTCCAGTACTTTGCCGGTAGATAACCGTTCCTATTTTTATCCTTCCGTTTCGTTGAGTGTGCTTCTCAATCAGGCCTTACATATGCCTTCCTGGGTGACGCTGGCAAAGGTAAGAGGTGGCTGGGCGCAAGTGGGTAAAGATACCGGCCCTTATAGTCTTAATCCCGTAACAAATAATGCAGGAGCATGGGGAGACCAGACCCGGCTGACCTTGTCGGGGACGCTGCTTAATCCTCAGCTTAAGCCGGAGATTGCCACCTCCTATGAATATGGAGCCGACCTGGCCTTTTTGGATAACCGGATTCGCTTACAGGCCACTTATTACCAATCGGATAATAAAAATCAGATATTAGGAATCAGTATTCCCGGATCTTCTGGTTATACCTCAAAATTGATCAATGCAGGTCTGGTGAGAAGTCGTGGAGTAGAATTATTGCTGGGAATCACTCCTACCCGCCCTTCATCGGCTTTACAATGGGATTTGAATATTAATTTATCCCGTAACAGGACTCTTATTGAACGGCTCACACCGGGAATGGACCATTTTGTACTATGGACTGCGGCAAAGGGGGGAGCATGGACTTACGTTGGCCAGCCCATCGGCGATATATACGACCGGCAGCTGACAACAGTTACAGATAAAAGTTCACCCTATTACGGTTGGCCAATTCTGGATGAAGATGGCAGTTGGCAGGATAATGGCAGTGGTCAGACGGAGGCGGTAAAGATCGGCAATTTTAATCCGAAATTTACCATGGGCATGCAGACCTCTGTTTCCTATAAAGGGTTTACGCTCACCGCAAGTTTTGACTGGAGAAATGGGGGCGACTTCGTTTCGCAAACCTATCGATATAAAGAGTCGGATATGCATGGATTACGAATCTTAGATATGACTCACAATCTCTTAAGTCATAAATCGGATTTGCCCCAGTATTTAAAAGATCACGCTTCGGAGTATATTACGAACGGCCATATTTATAATGCCGTTGGAGGACCAACGGAAGAATTTGGAGGTTTTGAACATACTGAAGGGGGCATTACGCTACATGATGGTATATTTAATCCCGGAGTAATCGAAAAAAAGGATGCGGATGGCAACTTTATCGGCTATCAGGAGAATCTGGGAGGCCCCGGAACCAAATACATCCGTTACCAGGATAATTATCCCTGGAGCTTTACTAAAATGGCTATGTTTCCCGCGTCCTTTATCAAGCTAAGGGAAGTTTCGCTGGCCTATGCCATCCCCGGGAGACTAACTAACCCCATTGGAATACAACATGCCAGCATTTCTATTTATAGTCAGAATATTATTTTATGGACGAAAGCCAAGATAGGGATAGATCCCGAGCGAGCTTTTCAGCCTCAGGGAAGTGGTTTTATGCAGGGAATAGAATTCTACAATGATATGCCGTGGTTGGTACCAATAGGTGTCAAGTTATCTGTAGGTTTTTAATATTTTAATGAGAAAAAATGAATAGTATGAAAACGATAAAAGAAGTTATCCGGATAAGCCTTTTTCTTTCCATCTTGTTGATGTTCTCCTGTAAGGATCTTACAGAGTTAAATGTTAATCACAATGGAACAGACCCGTCAACTGTAAACCCGACTTTTTTAATGACTGATGTTCTTACCGAGACAGCCAAAGACTATTTAGAGATCGGATATGATGAACCCTTTCCGGGGGTGATGCAAATGACCCAAAAGGATGCCTGGTTTAGTGGGAATAATGATTATGACTGGTCTGATCAAAACTGGGATAGCTATTATGCACTTTTGAGAAATAATGAAAGAGCTTTTGAGCGTGCAGGTGATCTGAACAACGACTTTCTCAAGGGCGTTTCTTTGGTTATGAAGTCATTCCTCTTTGGACTGATAACAGACCTTTGGGGGGATGCTCCTTATTCAGCTGCACTTAAGGGCGATAAAGGCGGTGAGGCAGATATGTTTCCGGCTTATGATGCTCAAAAAGACATATATACCGGTATCATTGATGACCTGAAGACTGCAGGGGAGCTTTTTAAAAATGGGAATAACATGGCGGATAATGGTTGGGATGTATATTATGAAGGGGATGCCTCCAAGTGGCAAAAATTTGCCAATTCTCTGTTACTTAGATATTATATGAGAGTATCGGAGAAGTTACCGGATGTGGCAAAGAGTGGAATTGAAGCGGTGGCAAGTTCGGGTATCTATTTTAAAAGTGTGGATGATGAGGCTACTATGGATTTTATCGGGACAAATGATATTAATTCATGGCCGGACAACTTTAAGTTTAGCTCCAATAACGGGAGTGATTTTAAAAGAATAAAGATGTGCGCCACCTTCGTTGATACATTGGAATCTTTTAATGATCCCAGGTTAGGCGTGTGGGCTGCCAAGATACATATCCCCATCCAGATTACAGCCTCCAAAAGTTCCAACCCGGATACGATCATTAACGGGGTACGTTATATTCATCCGGATGCAATACCTGCCGGGGAAACTGTAAATACAGACCCGGATTATGTAGGGATTCCCCCAAGTGTAAGTAGTGACCCCTCAACTTTTAATCTTAATCCTACTCCAGGTCAATTGTCAAATAACCCACATGTATCCTATTTAAACGATATATATAAAGAGGCTTCCGGGCCATTATTGAAAGCAAGGCTAATATCCCTTGCGGAGGTCAACTTTATTCTGGCTGAGGCCGCATTGAAAGGTTGGTCTGTTGGTGGAAACGCCAAATCATATTACGAAGCAGGAGTGAAAGCCTCTCTGGAAACCTGGGGCGTTGGAGAAGACTATAATAATTATATTCAGGGAGTCCACGTGGCCTATAATGGCACGTTGAAACAGATTATTAAACAGAAATGGATCGCCAGTTGGACCATGGCGGAGGAAGCCTGGTTTGACTACAGGCGTACAGGCTACCCCAATCTGAAGCCCGGACCTTATGCCAAAAGACAACGGCTTCCCCTACGATACATATACTCCAGCGAAGAATTAAACCAAAATGCATCTAATGTGGAAAAGGCCATTAATGATCTGGAAGAGACCAACTTCTCCGGGCCATTAGGGAAAAACAGCCCCTGGTCTAAGCCCTGGATTATCCAGGGGACGGGTAAACCCTGGTAACCAATTTTCTCCCGGAGAGAACATAAAATTTGAAAATGAACAAGCAATGGATAGTCTTCATCTTATGTATTGGGTCATTGCTGACAGGGAATAGTTGCTCAGAGTCGCGGAATTCCTCTTGTAACACTTCTGCCCGGGCGGCGCTTTCCACCTTTGAATTGCCGCCCGGCTTTAAAATAGAACTGGTAGCGGCGGAGCCTCTTATTAGCGATCCGGTGGACATGACCATTGATGAAGAAGGGAGAATGTATGTGGTGGAGATGCATGGCTATCCCCTGAATACGGAATACACAGGGAAAGTAATCTTGTTGAAAGATGAGGATGGAGATGGGAAAATGGACAAAAGAACTGTTTTCGCAGAAGGATTTATCATGCCTACCGGAGTAATGCGCTGGAAAAAAGGAGTACTTGTTACAGATGCCCCCAATGTGTATTATCTGGAAGACACAACGGGAGACGGCAAGGCAGACATCAGAGATACGCTCTTGACAGGCTTTGCTTTTACCAACCCGCAGTATCTGGTTAATAATCCCATTTATGGGCTGGATAATTGGATTTATCTGGCACACGAACGTATATCCGAAACCGATATTTATCCTGAAAAGTTCGGCGACAAGGGAAAAGATATCTTTTACCCTACCCATCCGGATGCACCCCGGCTGGGCGTGAATGCCAATGGCCGCATGGTCCGCTTTCGTCCTGACAGTCTGAGCCTGGAAGCACTGTCAGCTTCTACCCAGTTTGGCCATACTTTCGATCCATGGGGGCACCACTTTCTGGTTGTAAACGACGACCATATTTACCAGGAAGTCATAGCCCAAAGGTATCTCAATCGCAATCCCGATCTGGTGATTGGGGATGCTACTGAATCCTTATCCGATCATGGAGATGCCTGTGAAGTATTTCCCATTACTAAGAATCCGGAACATCAACTGTTGACAGATGTAGGTGTCATTACCTCTGCCTGTGGAATACTGGCCTATCAGGGAGGTGCATTCCCCGCAGGTTACAACCATCACATAACCCTCGTTTGTGAACCGGTGAGCAACCTTGTTCATGCAGATGTTCTACAGGAAAAAGGAGCTACTTTTACCGCCGCTCGCAAGTTAAAACATCGGGCCTTTCTGGCCTCTACCGATTCCCGGTTTCGTCCGGTAAACCTCTACACGGGTCCCGATGGGGGGGTATATGTATTGGATTACCATCGTGAAATTATTGAACACCCCGAGTGGATGTCGGAAGAAGCTATTCAATCGGGGAAATTGTATAACGGTATTGACAAAGGCCGCATTTACAGAATAACTTCCTCTGATGCACCCCCTGCAAAATGGACCAGGGGATTAAATTTAAATAAGCTGTCGGATAAAGAATTGGTTGAAAAATTGGCAAATCCCAATATCTGGTGGCGTAGAAACGCACAACGATTATTGGTGGACAGGAACCATGAAGCAGAAATAAAGCCTCTGACAGACATGGTGCAAAGTTCTACTTCGGCTGTCGGACGCCTGCATGCTTTATGGACACTGGAAGGAATCCATCAATTAAAGAGTAAACTGATTGACCGGGCTTTGAAAGACAGTGTAGCCGGCATACGTGAAAATGCCATTAAACTGGCAGAACTACACCTGAGAAAGGATACGGAATTAGTAGCGCCTCTGCTTGCAATGAAAAATGACCCGGATTCTGGTGTACGTTTTCAACTCCTTTGTACTTTGGGCTTTTTGGAAACAACGGAAGCTACAGAAGTCCGGCAAAAACTATTGTTTGACAATATTGAAGATAAATGGATGCAGGTAGCTGCCCTTAGCGCAGCATCCGTTCAGGATATCCAGTTGTTACATAACGTAATAAAAAGGTTTGATGCTGAAATTCCTGCTTATGGGCAACTGATTAAACGGTTATCCAATGCCATTGGCGCTCAAAAGGGATTCAATATTCTTTATTCTTTATTAGAAGAAGCTCTCGGAGGACAACAAGAAGGATGGCAAAAACCTTTGATAGAGGGCCTTGCTACAGGCCTGACCAACCGCAATACCTTACCTTCGGGGATAGAAAATATAACCGGATTATTGATAAAAACCTGTTTGACGCATCCGGAAGTGACTTTTCGCAGAAGTGCGCGCCAAATCTTAACACGTATTGGATTCCCCAAAGGAAATACAGGAAATACCTTAGTTACGCAGGCTAAAAAGATGGCGGAAAATAAAAATTTGTCTGCTGATAAAAGAGCGGAAGCCATTTATTTACTATCCGCTATAGAACCTGAAAAACAGTCCGCATTGTTTAAAAAATTAATAACTTCCGGCGCCTCTCCCCTTATACAGGAAGCCGCCTTAAAGGGTCTCAGCGCTGTTCCCGATACAATGGTATCGACTTTTATCATCGCACATTGGGCAGCATTTTCACCTGGCATCCGAGACATCGCTTTAAATACCTTTTTTAACGAGCCTTTTAATATTCCACGGATTAAAATCCTGCTTCGCGCTATTCAAAATAATAAAATAGAAAAATCTACCTTGGGATGGCAAAGAACCGTTATACTGATGCGCGATCTCCCTGAAAAGCTCAAGGAACAAGCTCGTGCTTTACTCGCCGGTCAATATATGAACAGGGCCTCCGTCATCAATCGATATAAAGAATCGCTTCAGCTAAAAGGGAACCCTGAACAGGGCAAGATCGTTTATCAAAAAAATTGTCTGATCTGCCACAGAATACATGGTAAAATGGGCGTAGATTTTGGACCTGATCTGGGAACAGTACAAGGATGGACAAAGGAAAGCATTTTAATCAATATTCTGGATCCCAACCGATCCATTGCCAAAGGGTACGCTTTATACAGAGTTACGCAAAAAGAGGGCGCCACCTATGAGGGGATAATCGTTTCAAAAACACCAAACGCCATTGTATTGAGAAATGAAAAGGGACTTCAAACCACTATCTCCAGACAAAGTATTGCCTCCCTGAAACCGCTTGTAGGGTCTCCAATGCCGGTGGGGCTCGAAAATAAAATAGACAAACAGCAAATGGCCGACCTCCTTGCATTTATAAAAAAAGGAACAGAATAATACCAGTAATTCTAAATCTTCTTTTATCCTTAAGATCATTGGATCTGTTCTGTTTTTCTAACCTTTTTTATGCTTTGTTGTTTTTCTGTTATTGGTAAAATTTATCAAACCTGTTCAGACTCCTCTGTAATTACAGCACAATTGCAGGGGAGTTTTTTTATCTCATCGGAGTATCAGCGCACTCATGGAATGAAGTCAAATGTTATCTTTTTTTGCTATCTTCATGGATAAGTAATTGGTCACAAAGCATTAACCATTTCATTGCTATAACAAACTTTTCGATTCATGAAGAAAAAGACCTCACAAAAACCCAAAAGAAGCTAAGTACCGGCATGGATAAATGGCTGTTCGTCCTGAAAAACCTCAGCCGGTTAAGAAAAATTCCCGTAATTTTGGATTCAAGGATATTTGGTCAATTATTTAAAATAGCTGCAGTATCAAACCTAACAAAGGAGGAGTATATGAAGTATGAAAAAGATTTAATGGCATCCTGGGATAAATATGCGATTAAGCAAACCTTGTTAAAGGACGGCATGGAAAAGGGAAAGGCTGAAGTGGTAAAGAATCTGATTGCCAAGATGGGGCTTTCTGATGCTCAGGCAGCCGAGGTAGCAGAAGTTTCCGTGGAGTTTGTGAAGAACGTACGCCGGAGACTGAAAAAGTGATCTTGTCAAAAGATACGGCATCTATTAGAAAGAACCTCATCGATCTCTCATTTTGCTTTTTATCATAGGAAATGGTACTTTCGGTAGAGATTAGAAACATTTTTATGACATGTTTACGTACTTCTACAGGATACTGGATAAAAATGAGAAGCCTGTCACAGCCATTGCCATCTTTACCGATACAAACAAAACAATCCCTTTGCAACGGTGGTACTCACCGTGTTACTGGCGATAAAGGCCGGGAAACTACCGGATGAGGACTTATTTGACTTGAAATTCACCCTGGCCAAAAACCTGATACGGAAGAAATTCTCCAAAAGGAAGATCAATAACCTATTGATCTTCCTACAGTTGTATGTTCGTTTTGCCAATTCGGAATATAACAGTAAAGTACAGGACAGGGTTTTCCCCCTCTTATAGTAGGCAAGAAATGCCGAAGGCATTTAATTTCGATAACCTCGTACAAGCGAACGGGGTCAGAACCTGCTCACGCCCTCTCTGAACGCCGTCAGGAGTTCAATCAAAGGCCTAAACCTATGAGGTTTTGAACCTCATAGGTTTTTGCTATACATTCCCCCTCTACATCACGACATAAAGGACGCCAGAGGGGGACTCCAGTAACTAATCATTGATCTTCAGAAGAAAAAATTTTGATCATTTCTTCAGGATAAAAGGCCCTGCGCCAAAACTCCCTTGATCAACAGTCCAAGCTATGTTTAACGTTATGGCATTATTACAGGCATCAACTGTACCATCACCCGTCATGGTTAGATTAGTATAGGCGAAAAAGGAAGGAGCGGCAGCTATAACTTGCGAAGGTACTGATGCCTCAAAAGTTTTATTATTAATGTATATCATCA
>CAYRBD010000024.1:22701-37700 GCA_964422465.1 uncultured Chitinophagaceae bacterium | reverse complement strand
CCGATACAAAACTTTCCAAAGATTGTCCCCAAGATATCCCTGTCCGTTTGCACCTCACCGGTTATGCTGCCGAGGTAATGCAGGGCGCTGCGAATATCCGGCGTAATCAGGTCGCCACTTAATCCGGCGTCCATGGCCTGTCGTACTTCTTCCAGGGCTTCAAGGGTCTTTTCGAGGGCTTCCAAATGACGGGTATTAGTAAGGAGCGTATCTTCTGAGGAAGGCATATCCGCGATTACTGAATGATATAATTTCTCTTTCAACGTTTCAATTCCCACTTGCTTTTTGGCAGAAATAGAAATAACCTCGGGAATTTGTTGTTTCTTTTGCTCCCATTCTTCGGCATCAAGCAAATCCGTTTTATTTCCAATAGGAAGAAACCGGATACCCTGCTGCTCCAACTGGGATAGCCTCCTTTTAACCTCCTCCAACTCATCATGAGCATCAAAAATATAGAGAACCCTATCAGCACTCTGCATCTTTTGCATGCTTCGGCCTACGCCTGCAGTTTCAATATCATCAGCCGTATGCTCCCTGATTCCGGCAGTGTCTATCAGTCGAAAAAGGATTCCTTCAATATTGAGTACCTCTTCAATCGTATCCCGCGTTGTACCGGCTATTTCACTCACGATAGCACGCTCTTCCTGAAGCAGAGCATTCAGCAGGGTACTCTTTCCCGCATTGGGCTGGCCCACAATAGCTACCTGAACACCATTTTTCACCACATTTCCCAATCTGAAAGAAGCAATTAATTGCTCAATTTCAGATTCTGCCTGATCAATCAAAAGATACAATTGAGAACGATCAGCAAATTCAACATCTTCCTGGCTAAAATCCAATTCTAACTCCATCAGAGCTGCGAAATGAATCAATTGTTCACGTAATTGCTTTAATTTTTTTGAGAAACCTCCTCGTAAACTATTTAAAGCAGTTTTATGGGCTGATCGCGATTGAGAAGCAATAATATCGGCAACAGCTTCGGCCTGGGTTAAATCCATTTTCCCATTTAAAAAAGCTCGTTGCGTAAATTCACCAGGGCCGGCAAGCCTTGCACCGGTCATAAGGCACGAATTTATGATCTGTTCCACTATATAGGGAGAGCCGTGGCACGAAATTTCTACAATATCTTCCCCGGTATAAGAGCCGGGGTTGCGGAACAAACTGACTACTACTTCGTCCACGGGCCGGCTTTCAAATTTCCAAAGTCCATAATGGAGGGTTTGGGAAGCCTGCTTCAATAGATCTTTACCAGAAAATAGTTGAGCAGCGATATGAATAGCATCCGAACCACTTAACCGGATAACACTGATGGCCGCAACGCCAGGGGCAGTTGCAGGCGCCACAATCGTATCCTGATAATACAATCCATTTGTAGTTGATTCCCGACTCTCCACATTACAAAGTTAGGATACTATTTTGAATAAAAATCCTCCGCCTGTTTCCGGCGGAGGACAAAACAAAACATGAAAAACAACAATACTATTACTGCAATTTAAATCGAATGGGCAGACTGTATTGAACACGAACACTACGTCCATTTTGCTTACCCGCTTTCCATTTGGGCATTCCTTTTACTACCCGAACGGCTTCTTCTTCTAATCCTCCGCCTTTCTTTTGTCCAACTGCTTTTACATCCACAATAGAACCATCCGTATTGACAACGAACTGCACTACTACCGTTCCCTGGATTCCATTCTCACGAGCAACTGAGGGGTAACGTATGTGATCACGAAGATATTTCATGAGGGCATTTTCTCCACCGGGGAAAGTAGGCATTTGTTCTACAAACTGGAACACTTTGTTCTCAGCAGGAGGGGCAGCCTGAGTAACTCCACTTCCCGATTCCTGCACCAATCCGGGGTCAATTCCATTGGGATCACCCTTTTTATTGATGGTACCAATAGCTACATCCTTAAGTTTACTTAAATCCGGCGGTTCTTCATCCGGTCTAACCATTTTATCCTCAACTACTTTTGGAGGAGTATATTTCACCTGGGTTTTAACCTTAGGAGGTTCCGGTGCCGGTGGGGGCGGTGGGGGTGGTGGCAAGTCAGGCTGTTTCACATCTACCTGTTGCAACACCACATCCTTCTGAATGGGTTTATCATTTTTAGGAGCGTGCTTAGCCATATATCTGGAAAGGGCCATAGCACCAATGAAAATGAGGATCAAAATAACAGTAAGAACTATAGCCTTAGCAGTTCTTCTGCCGTGTTGACGCCTCATTTCGTAGGCTCCGTACTTTTTATTTCTACCCTCAAAGAGGATATCTAAAAAGTCCATTTTTAAATAATCATTCGCTTTCATTGTCTTGATTCTTTATAAATAAGATGCTAAAAGGTTCTTATTCCATAAATAAAAAAAGGAGAATTAAGCACCCTTTGCTTCTCCTTATTTTTCTTATTCTGTATCTGTAGTAGCCGCACCTCCATTCTCCTTCATGTCAATCATCTTCTTGTCATTCTTAGTAAAAGCAACCAGCGCATATTTTCGGATTTCATAAATGTTCATATCATCCAATATATTAACCACATTCTCGTAGGTTGATTCTTTCATTGGCTTGATGATAACGACTATGCTGTCCTCCCCCCCGGAATTTTGAATAACACTCTTGTATTTATTAATGAGCACATCTCCAATGCCCCCATTTAGCTTATAAGAGGTTTCTTTAATCAGGTCGGTAGGGTCTTTAGCGGCATTTTCTCCAATCCCCTCGTAGTAAAAAATCTTATTGTCTTTTCCTAACATAACGGTAAGTGCCTGACTTTCCTTTATCTTATTCTGTTCTTCTTCATTTTTTACATCATGAGGCAAGAACAGGTTCATTGTCTTTGGTTTCGACAAAGTAGTTGTTAACATAAAGAAAGTAACCAGCAAAAAAGCCACGTCACTCATAGGGGTCATATCCACACGTGTAGATAACTTCTTACTTTTGGTTGATTTGACTCTCGAACTCGAGGTTCCTTCAGCTAAATTTTCAGCAGACATACTGTAGTTAGTTTATTTTTTATTCGCATTTTCAGTTTCATAAGCCGGAGTACCGGGAGGAATGGCCTTCAACGAGGTAATAAGATGTAATTTATGAATGCTCTGGTCTTTAAAAATGTCCAGCACCCTGCTTACTTTCTCGTATTTTGTACCGTCATCCGCTTTTATCACAAATTTTAACTTCGCAGGATTACGGGACACGTTTCTGGCATACCGGATCCATTGGCTTAGTTCTCCATTGGCTGAATCTATGGGAATTCCTGTTTGATCAAAATCAGCTTCCTGCGCGGGATCCAAAGCCAGAAACTGTTTAAGTCCTTTCAATGGCAATCCTACGGATGCTTCATAAGAGAAGTTTTTCATCTCTCTGGCGTCAAGCCCAAGGTTGTACGATTTATTAAACGCCTGGATCAGACCCAAGCGCTCTTTTTCATTGTCAAGGCCAAAAAACACCCTGCCATCTTTTGAAATAGTAACCATAGCAACGTTACTCTCCGGAAGGACGGTAGTAGATATGGCTGAAGGGGTTATTACTTCTACAGGTTCCGTAGGCTTAAATTTAGTAGTCAGCATGAAAAAAGTAACCAGCAGAAAAGCCACATCACTCATGGGCGTCATATCCACTAAAGTACTTTTTCGTGCAATTTTTACTTTGGGCATATTATTGCTTTTAGTTCAATTCAATAATAAGATGCATTCTTTTTTAAATTCCATAAATTATTTTAAAAAAGAATAAAAAACGTGCTCTGCTTATTTATACTGAGCAGCAAAACTTTGTGTAAGCGTATAGCCTGTTTCATCAATACCATAGGTAATGCCGTCAATATTAGTGGTAAAGAAGTTATACGCAATAGTAGCAATAAAAGAAGCCAGAATTCCTGTAGCTGTATTCACAAGA
Organism: uncultured Chitinophagaceae bacterium; assembly: GCA_964422465.1. Lineage (GTDB taxonomy): Bacteria > Bacteroidota > Bacteroidia > Chitinophagales > Chitinophagaceae > FW021-bin31. Next base: position 33,814 of record CAYRBD010000024.1, on the reverse strand, counting down.
GCCTCTGAAATACCTACGGCCAACTGGGTAGAGTCGCCTCCTCCGGTTTCACCAAGCGCCTGGAACGCTTTAATCATTCCGACTACCGTACCAAAAAGACCCAGCAATGTAGCGGCAGAAGCAATGGTAGAAAGGAACACCAGGTTTTTTTCAAGCATAGGCAATTCCAGCGTAGTAGCTTCTTCGATTTCAGTCTGAATGTTAATTACTTTTTGTTCTGTAGTCAACTCGGTATTCGTAGTCATTTCTTTGTACTTAATTAACCCGGAACGCATCACGTTTCCAACAGACCCCCTTTGCTTGTCACATTCAGAAATAGCGCTATCAATATTTTTGTTAGCGAGGTTGTACTGAACTCTACGTAAAAATTCAGTGGGTTTTACTTTTCCTTTTGCCTTTCTGATAGCAAAATAACGCTCAAAAACGAATACAATTACAATAAACAGCAAGGTCATCAAAAAGGGGATTACGATCCCTCCGGTATAGATAATACCAATAAAATTAATTGGCTTGGTTTTGCCCGGATCTGAGAAATTTGCAGGATCTCCAAAAACTCCATAGAAGAGGAGGAATGCCAGGATTAAACAAATGGGTACCGCTAAATAGGCAAGGACATTACTTCCTTTTCTGGACTTTTGACGCCTTTCAGAACCCCCACTTACACTCTTCTTGGGATTTGCTGCATTCGATTGTTTTTCTGCCATGTTAAGTTGTTTTGTTAAGTTAATGAAAAAATGTTTTTCTAATTAAAAAGGTTAAAAAAAACAGAGGAGACACTCACTCTAAGCTATACACCTATCTCAATTATGCCGGCAAATTAAGCAAATTTTTATTTGCACCAATTTTTTTTAACAAATTTTCTGTTTTTTACCTGTTTTTTTTGATAATCTTCTTCCTGTAAAGGAGACTTTCGTACTTTTAGCTCTTTTATAAAGCACGGGAAAAACATGAGATATACGCTATTAATTCTATTCCTGCCCCTGGTTATTTTTATTGGTTGCCAAGCCCCCGCTCTCTCTCCCGGTACAGACCGTATTTTAACCCACAACTGGCAAATTTATCCTTCCTCCAACGTAAAGATAGCAGATTCCGCCGTCTCCACCCCTGCTTATCAGCCCAAAAAATGGTATCCGGCGCTCGTTCCCGGAACTGTATTAGGGTCGCTGGTTGCAGACAGCCTCTTTACCAATGTTTTTTTTGACCAAAACCTGAAAGACATTCCAGACAGCCTGTTCCATAGCCCCTGGTGGTATCGTACAACATTTGATGTAGGAGAAACCAACCGGGATGCCTGTTACCGCTTGCGGTTCAACGGCATCAGCTACCGGGCCGATATTTGGCTTAACGGGTATAAAATAGCTTCCCAAGACACGCTGGCCGGCAGTTTTAGACAATTTTTTATTGATGCTACTCCTTATATTAAATCAGGAGAAAATATTCTGGCGCTAAAAATAACACATGCTCAGAAAGGCGACCTGAACATTGGTTTTGTGGACTGGAACCCGGAACCGGCAGATCATCACATGGGTATATGGCGCAACATTCATTTGTTAGTTTCAGGGCCGGTTTCCCTAAATAGGCCCTTCGTACAGACAACGGTAGATACGGCTACCCTCGACCATGCCGATATCCTCATCAGCGCCCTGGTGCAAAACCATTCGGAGAAGGAAGTAAAAGGAACTTTAATCGGAAAGATTGATTCTGCTATTTCTTTTTCTCAGCCTGTCACTCTTGCTCCTCACCAGCAAAAGAAAGTTACCTTCTCACCAGAATCTTACCAGGTGCTAAGCATCGACCATCCCAAACTCTGGTGGATACACACGTTAGGTAAACCCAACCTCCATCCTCTGCACCTGGAGTTTGAAACCGGACACCAGATTAGTGACAGCCTGTCTTTGAACTTTGGAATCCGCTCCGTTTCCGGCTATCGGACAAAAGAGGGATTCCGCGGCTATAAATTAAATGGGCGTAAAATACTCATCAAAGGCGGAGGGTGGACAGATCCTATGTTGCTAAATGCCACCCCTGCATATGAACAGGCCGGGATAGATTATGCGGTTCACATGAATTTGAACACCTTACGCATGGAAGGTTTCTGGGGAATGAATCAACATCTCTATGATCTATGTGATGAAAAAGGCATCCTGATTATGGTTGGGTTCAGTTGCCAGTGGGAATGGGCTAATCTAATGCATGTTCCTGAGGACAGGCACGGCACCATCAATACACCAGAAAAAATGAAACTGGCAGCCAATTGCTGGCGCGATCAAATCTTGTGGTTGCGTAACCATCCCAGTATTTTTCTCTGGCTTTACGGCAGTGATAAATGGCCGCGGCCTGCTCTGGAAAGAAAATATCTTGCTATATTAAAAGAAGACGATCCTACACGCCCTTATGTCCAATCAGCCAAAGAGCATGTCAGTGAAATAACCGGTCCTACCGGTATGAAAATGCGGGGTCCTTATGACTATGTACCTCCTGATTATTGGTATATTGACACTTCATTCGGCGGTGCTTTTGGTTTTAATACAGAAACCGGGCCCGGGCCGGAAATCCCGATACTGGAAAGTCTGAAAAAGATGATCCCTGCTGATTCGCTCTGGCCCATCAGCGATTCCTGGCTGTATCACGCTGCAAGGGGAAAGTTTCATAACCTGACAGCTTATAACCGGGCCATGGATCAAAGGCTTGGTCGCCCTACCGGGCTAAAAGATTACCTGCGCAAAGCCCAATACCTGAATTACGAAGGCATGCGTGCGATGTATGAAGCTTTTGAATCCAACCGTTTTAAAGCTACGGGCATTATCCAATGGATGTATAATTCTTCCTGGCCCAAGCTCTGGTGGCAACTCTATGATTATTACCTCATGCCTACCGGTGCCTTTTATGGTGCGAGAAAAGCCAATGAACCCGTTCACCTTTCATACAATTATGGGAATCACCAGGTAGAGATCATGAACAACACCTGCCAGGCTACCGGTTCCTTTACCGCAAAAGCCACTGTTTACAATTATTCGCCCGGAGCAGGGAATGACACTTCGGACACTATCCAAAGTACATGGCAAAAAGAGATCGGCGTTAAGTCAATATCTGCACAAAGTAACCGGGCCTTACTTCAGATACCGGATAGTCTTCACTTAACCAAAACCTGGTTCCTGAACCTCCAGTTGCTGGATGCCGGTCAAAAGGTACTGAGTTCAAATTTTTATGCCCTATCTACCCAAAAGGATAAATTGGAAGAAAACAAGAGTACCTGGTATATCACTCCTCAATCTCAATATGCTACCCTGACTGACCTGCAGCTATTACCACCTGTCAAGCTGGAGGCTACCACTCAGGTTGAAAAAAAGGATGGAGATACCTATCTGGAGGTGACCATTAGAAACCCCACTCCTCATCTGGCTTTTATGATTCACCCCGATTTAAAAAGGCAAAACAGTGGTACTTCTGTAACGCCCGTATTCTGGAGCGAAAATTATTTCTCTCTTTTACCTGGAGCAGAAAAGAAGGTAACCGTTCATTGTCATACTGCAGACCTTAAGGGAGAACCCCCGGTTATTGATATTGGCGGCTGGAACGTGGAGGAATAGTTCAATATTTTAGCAATTGCTGCATTTTTGCCTCTAACCGGCCAAGAGCCAGGAATTGTTGTTCTAAAGCGGGAGCAAATGGAACGGGGGTATTTATGCTGGCGCAGCGGATTACGGGTGCATCCAGGTATTCAAAACAATGCTCACTGATCCAGGCAGCTATCTCTCCTCCAATTCCTCCCGTCAGGGTATCCTCATGTAAGACCATTACTTTTCCGGTTTGTTGTACCGATTGCTTAATGGCCACATAATCCAACGGCGACAAAGTACGTAAATCAAGGATGGTCAGACTAACTTCCGGATGTTGTTCCACGTAATCCTCTGCCCACTTCACCCCCAATCCATACGTAATCAATGTTGCGTCTTCTCCCGACATGACCGTTCGGGCCTTCCCAATCGGGGAGGTAAAGTAGCCTTCCGGCACGGGGCCCCTTTGGCTTCTATATAATGCTTTATGTTCAAAATACAGAACCGGGTTTGGATCTTCTATCGCCGCAAGAAGCAACCCTTTGGCATCCTCGGGAGTGGCAGGATAAACCACTTTTAAGCCTGGAGTATGCACAAACCAGGCTTCATTGGTTTGCGAATGAAAGGGACCTGCCCCAACACTTCCTCCGGTGGGCATCCTAACGACCACATCCGCGTTTTGAGCCCATCGGTAATGTACTTTTGCCAGGTTATTGATTATTTGATTAAAGCCATTGGTTACAAAATCCGCAAACTGCATCTCAACCACACTCTTGAACCCCTCAATGGAAAGTCCGAGTCCAGCCCCCAGAACAACGCTTTCACAAATAGGCGTATTACGCACTCGTTCCCTGCCAAACTGCTTTACAAAGCCCTCTGTTACCTTAAACGCCCCTCCGTATTCTGCAATATCCTGCCCCATCAATATCAGGTTCTCGTGCCGTTCCATCGCCATCCGTAGCCCATCCGAGATGGCGTTTATAAAACGCATTTCTTTTTTAGGTTCTTCTTTCAGAGGAACCTCCTCTCTGTTTACAGGAGTTGGCGGGGCATACACACCCTCCAGTTCATTCGTGACAACGGAATGAATATTATTTTTAAAAGAAATATTTCTGAAAACATCTTCTATTTCCTCTTTTAAAGCATTGTCAATTTTATCACAATCCAACGCTGAAAGAACCCCTTTTTGAATCAATTCTGATCTAAAATTTGTTATTGGATCCTTTAATTTCCATTCTTCAAAAAGGTGCTGTGGAACATATTTTACGCCGCTGGCTTCTTCATGCCCACGCATCCTGAAAGTCATGCATTCAATGATCGCGGGGCTTTGTTTCAGAATTACTTTTTCCCGTACAGCCTGCACCGTTTGATAAACCTCCAGCAGGTTATTGCCGTCAATGATATAACCTTCAATTCCATAGCCGGCAGCCCGCTCTGCTAATTGTTTACAATGGTATTGTTCCTGCACGGGGGTACTTAGGCCGTATCCATTGTTTTCTATCAGGAAAATCACGGGAAGATACCACACGGAGGCCAGATTCAGCGCTTCATGAAAATCACCTTCGCTTGTTCCTCCTTCGCCCGTAAAAGCCAGTACTGCCTGGTTTTTGCTCCGCAATTTAGCTGCAAGGGCAAGCCCGTCGGCCACCGGAAGCTGAGCGGCCAGATGAGAAATCATCCCACAAATATGATGTTCTTTGGTCCCAAAATGAAAAGAACGATCCCGCCCTTTCGTAAAACCATCTTCCTGTCCCTGCCATTGTTTAAATAGTTTTTCCAAGGGTATTCCACGGGAAGTAAATACGCCCAGGTTGCGGTGCATGGGGAGTATCCATTCATCCTGTTGCATGGCTTCCGTAGCGCCAACAGCTATAGCCTCCTGCCCTATCCCGCTAAACCACTTCGATATTTTCCCCTGCCGCAGCAGGTGGAGCATTTTCTCTTCTATCAAGCGTGGACAGACCAGTTTTCGGTACAGGCTAATCAAGAAATCATCCTCTCCTTCCATCATTTCTCCCAGGTTATGCCGTTATCACGGAAGTCAGTTTAAACTCATCCCCGTCAAACAGACCTTTATCACTTAATTTAAGATGGGGAATGACCAACAGGGCCATGAAAGAAAGGGTCATGAAAGGAGCTTCCAGTTTACTTCCCATTTCTTTCGCTCTCTTACTCAGTTCAAGATATTGATTGGCCACCCAGTAACCATTTTCATCACTCATTAACCCGGCAACGGGCAAGGGCAATATTTTCTCCTGTTGCTGTGCTACCGCACAAATGCCCCCCTTGTGTTCGATAACCAGGTTTACAGCCCGGCATAGGGATTTATCATCTACTCCAACCGCAATAATATTATGACTGTCATGCGCCACGGAAGAGGCTATTGCTCCTCTTCTGATTCCAAAGTTTTTGACAAAGGCTACCGCCGGTTTTGAATTTTCATACCGATTGACTACCACAATTTTTAAAATATCCCGATCGAGGTCAGACTGGACTTGTCCATCCTGTACTTTTAAGGGTTCTATCAGGTCCTTCGTTACAAGTTCGCCCTCTATTGCCTCTATGACTTTTACTTCCTGCTTTTCGGCGGTATTGGAAAATACAACAAAATCTTCTGTCTTTTTGAGTTCAGCGTTAAAATGATTTACGGGAGAAATAGGATAGGAGGCTATACAGGTTTTCCCTTCACCGGCTATTTTTTCTCCATCAATATAAGTGGCGAGGATGTCAAAATTTTTGAGATCGGATACCAAAATAAAGTCAGCCCTATTCCCTTCCTGCAGCAACCCTACTGGTATATTATAATGCAAAACCGGATTCAGGCAGGCCGCTCTTAAGACATTAAAAAGAGGGATCCCTTTTTGTACCGCACGTTTTACCAGGAGGTTTATATGTCCTTTCACCAGTTCATCAGGATGCTTATCATCGCTACAAAACATTATTTGGTCGGGATAATCCTGCAGAAGATCAATTAAAGCCTCAAAATTTCGTGCTGCACTCCCCTCCCGAATCAATATTTTCATTCCACAATTTAATTTGTCCATCGCCTCCCCGCGTGTGAAACATTCGTGATCGGTACTTATTGTTGTTTTACCAGGCCTCCCGGCTTCCGCATAACGCCTTGCCTGTTCTCCCCGCACACCCGGAGCATGCCCATCCACCGGCTTTCCCAACTCTAAAGCGGCTTTAATTTTTTTAATTGCCTCTTCTTCTTCATTAATAACTGCCGGATAATTCATCACTTCTGACAGGTAAAAGATATCATCCCTTTTCAACAAGGAAGCCACATCCTGGGCATTTAGTTCTGCGCCGGCAGTCTCAAAAGGGGTGGCCGGCACACAAGATGGAGCGCCAAAGAAAAATTTAAAAGGCACTTTTTTACCTTCTTCTACCATAAATTCTACCCCTTCTCTCCCCATGACATTGGCAATCTCATGCGGGTCGGATATGGTAGCTACGGTTCCATGAACGCTGGCCAATCTGGCAAATTCCGTAGGCGTCAGCATGGAGCTTTCTATATGTACATGTGCATCTATAAAACCAGGCAACATAAAAGGGAGAGTCGGGTCTATCTGTTTGCCCGTGGGATGGATGATATTAATCTTATTATTTTCTATCGTTATCCCTGCAGGATATATTTTTCCTTTAAAAATATCCACGTAGTTTACGGACAGGCTGAATGTACTCATTAGCAGTTGTTTGTTGCATACAAACTTACTATTTTTTTTGCTTCTTCGGCTATGGTTTCTCTTAGAGATTCAGGATGCAACACCTGAATATCGGCGCCATAGCTCAGGATCAGCATGATCAGTTCGGGATTAATCACCAGAAATAACGCTATTTGCAATGCATTCTCATCATCTTTAATCACTTTTTGGGAATGATGCAAAGGCTGTGTTTTTATGTATTTCCCCATTCGCGGAGAAAAGGAGAGCAGGATATGAGCAGGCGGCTCTGCAGGCACGGTAATGCCTATCGCATGTTTAAAATATTCTGCATCATCAAAATGACGAGCATCAAAATAGTCAAAAGTAGGCCAAATCTTATGAATACGATCCAGTCCGAAAGTTCTCAACCCCGGATTCTCCCCCTTCAAACTCCTTGCAAAAACATAAAACCGGTTGTTGTATTCTCTGAGGTGATAAGGTTCAATACGATATTCTTTCGGGGTGACCCGATCAAAGGACTGATATCGAACACGAAGAACCTCCCTGGCCTGGATGGCCTCTGCAATTTCGGGGAGCCATTCCAACCCTTTAAAACGAGGTGGCGTATCCAGATGAATCAGCCCCTTCCCTTCCAACCTTTTTCGATTGATCCTTACAGAATCTGCTATTTTTAAGATGGCGTCTTCAAATTGCCTGATGATGGTCAGGTTATGAAACTGCCTCAAAATACCTACTGCAATCTCCAAACCCTGAAGTTCATATTCAGTTACCGGAATATTGCTGATGGAATAACCTTCTTCAGAATAATAATATCCCCGGTGATAGGTATCATATTCGATAGGCGCATAATATCCCAAATCAGGGTCTTCTCTCATGGCCCTCAAATCCAACTGTAATGTACGTTTTGAAATTGTTTTATCCAATTTGTCGGAAACATAACGAATCAACTCGTCCAGTGGAGGATGCGGCAGCATATTATTTCTCAACCGCTGATCAATAAGTTTGTAGCGGGAAAGCGCATCTTTATTAAGTGGCATAACATGCTTTAATAGGAATAAGGAAAGACCGGGTCAAACGTCAATGTATGCTCATCACTTTCAAGAATCATTCTTTTATCGCGAAGTTTTTGAACAAAACGCGAAAACCTCGCACGTGGAAGATGAGTATAAGATTTCCGGATATAATTCAACAAATCTTCCCTCCCTATCTGAGGCATGTTATGTAAATCTCCTCTCGAATAAGTACCCAGATGCTCGCTCAAATAATCTTTTGTCGCCTGTATAAATCTTTCAAAGTTCATGGTAAGCCAAAAGTACAAATTAAAACCGGAATCAGATTTTATAAAATAATTTTTAACCTGGGGTTAACAGCGCAAATAGGTTGCGCACCGCCCCTTCATCTTTGCCTATAACAACAAAAGATAAAAGTCATGCAAAAGTTAAGTAACCGGATCAAAAAAACAGATCACATCGGAATCAGCCATATTTTTTTCGATGAATCAGCAAGAGTAACCTTACGGGGGTTTGGAATCGTGGCAGGCAGAAAATATCCTATGAATTACCTGATCAGTTTCGACCAATTGAATAAATTGTTACGCCTTTCGGGGAAAGATGGGGATGAAATCCAGATGTTGATAGTAGAAAAACTCGAAAACGGGGTTGGTCATCCCTCCGTCATTGACTTAAAAAAACAATTGGGCCGTTCGGTTCTATTAAACCAATGCCTGCTGGAAGTGAGTACAACCTGGTTCGAAACGCCTTCCGGCCAGTGGGTAGCAGATAACAAATATCTAAGTATTGATGCGGTTTATCCTTTGGCAAAAAAAAGGAAACAAACCATCGCCCTCCAGACTAAATACCGCCAGACGCTGGTTGAATGTGAAGAAATTCTGGCCACGTCCTACGAGCTTTACCTTGGGTGTCTGGAGTTGGATATGAAAGAGGATGCAGCCTTGAAAATGGCCGGTCTGGATGATGACCTGAAATTTAAAATGGCCTATAATGCCTGGAAAATGAATCAAACCGCCGCCTGATTTTAATGGAATCTCCCGACTTTGCTGTTTATATCCTACTTTTGATGCTGGTATTTACAGCCTATGCAAGTTGTTATCAGGGTTTTCATAAGTCGTATTTTTATTTTTCTGGCTTTTCTTGCTATGTCGGGAACCTGTCAGGGCCAACCTTACGGTGATTCGCTTCAAATTAGCTTAATCACCTGCGGGCCTGGCAACGATTTGTACACAACCTTCGGTCATACTGCGGTACGAGTGGTTAACTACACCCGGGGAGGAGATTATGTTTTTAACTACGGCACCTTTGATTTTTCTACGCCTCATTTCTACTGGAAGTTTGTCCGGGGGCGGTTAATGTACTTCCTGTCTGTAGAAGATTTCTCTTCTTTTATTCAAACATATAAAGAAGAAAACCGAAGCGTCTCAGAACAAATTCTTAACCTGTCCCCCACCGAAAAGGAGGAGGTCTGGCAATTTTTAAGGGTCAATTATCTCCCCTCCAACCGGTTTTATAAGTATAATTTTCTTTTTGACAACTGTTCAACGCGGGTACGGGATATTTTTTCAAGTATTTTCGGCCCGTCCTGGGATATTAAGAACATTATTCCAATAAAAGGACTAAGTTTTCGGGAAGTTATCAATACGTATTTAAAAAATAACCCCTGGGAAAAGTTGGGTATCAATATCATGTTTGGCATGCGGGCGGATAAAGAAATGACCAACCGTCAAATTATGTTTCTTCCTTATTTTTTGGAAAAAGGAGTGGGACATTCCAGAGTAGGCAGCAAGCCATTGGTGGAAAAGACAGAAACCCTTTATTCCCCCGCCCGGGAATCCCACAGCGGCTATCCCTTCTATAAATACCCTTTATTTTGGTTTGGACTTACAGCCCTGATCATTCTTATTTTGAGCCTGACCCGGACGGGGAAATTCTCAATTTTGGTGCTTCCCTGGGTAGATCGTTGCTTGTTTTTTCTCACCGGGCTACTGGGGCTCTTTTTATTATTCATGTGGTTTGGCACTGATCACGAAATCAGCGCCTGGAATTTTAACCTCTTGTGGCTCTTTCCCATCAACCTGGTTTTCAGTTTTTATTTCTATAAAAATTCAAAATGGGTAAAAGGTTATGCCACCTTTCTTATGGTGCTCAATCTATTGTTGCTTGCAGGATGGTTCATACTGCCACAGCAGCTTCCCTTAGTCGCGTTGCCGATTATTGTAATGCTGGCGGTGCGAAGCTGGAAAATTCTTATCCGTTCACGGTCGGAATACCGGTAACAGGGAATTAAAACTTTACTACCTTTGCGGTCATGGAAATATTAGATGGCAAACTGGTTGCAAAAACCGTTAAAGCCGAGCTTAAAGAAGCAGTAGATAAAAGGCTGAAAAATGGTAAAAAAAATCCCCATCTGGCAGCAGTCCTGGTGGGCAATGATGGCGCCAGCGAAACCTATGTAGCTTCCAAGGTTAAAGATTGTGAAGAAATTGGTTTTGATTCTACCTTGTTGCGTTTTGACAATGAAATCTCTGAGAAACATCTGCTGGACCAGATTACCTTGCTTAACGAGAATGCTGCAATAGATGGTATTTTAGTTCAGCTTCCGCTGCCTCCTCATATATCAAATGAGACTGTGATCAACACCATCTCCCCTTCAAAGGATGTGGACGGTTTTCACCCTACCAGCATCGGTAAGATGGTAAATGGCATGCCCACTTTTATTCCGGCCACCCCTTTTGGTATCCTGCTTATGCTGGAACATTACAAGATTGAAACTGCAGGTAAACGGGCTGTGGTCATTGGCAGAAGCAATATTGTGGGAACGCCAATGAGTATTTTGCTAAGCCGAAACGCCCCTTATGGCAATTGTACGGTTACT
>CAYRBD010000024.1:0-22601 GCA_964422465.1 uncultured Chitinophagaceae bacterium | reverse complement strand
ACCCCCGTTCCCGGGGGAGTAGGTCCCATGACCCGTGCCGCACTCTTAAAAAACACCTATAACGCAGCTATTGGGCCTAAAGCCGGCATGAATTAGTTTGACATCCAAAACCTTTGTTTAATAATGAGATCAGATGCGGAAGTTGAAGGCGTACAGAAGGGGACTATGCTTCCCCTGATGGAAGCCTTTTATACGATTCAGGGAGAAGGCGCTTTCCAGGGTCATGCCGCCTATTTTATCCGCCTTGCCGGATGTGATGTTGGTTGTGTCTGGTGCGATGTAAAAGAAAGTTGGACGGAGTCTGACCACCCTGTGGTACCGGTGGACCAGATTGTTGAGAAAGCGGCAAAGCATCCTTCAAATATTGCGGTTATTACGGGTGGAGAGCCTACTTTATATGCACTGGATTACCTTTGTGAACGTCTTCATAAAGCAGGTTTTCGTACTCATATTGAAACTTCAGGCGCTCATCCTTTAAGGGGCTCAATTGACTGGATCTGTTTATCTCCTAAAAAATTTAAGGCTCCTGTGGATGAAATTTGTGAACGTGCCCAGGAGTTAAAAGTTGTTATTTACAATAAAAGCGATTTTAAATGGGCGGAGGATTATGCCGCACGGGTACCTGCGCAATGCCGCCTTTTCCTGCAACCGGAATGGAGCCGGGCGGAAACGATGACTCCCCTGATCATCGATTATGTAAAAGCCCATCCGGAATGGGCAATTTCATTACAAATACACAAATACATGAACATCCCGTAAAAAACGGAAAAGTTATAATTTGCGATATTAAGTAAAATTTATACCTTTGCAACCCAAATTTATAGAAAGTAACCAATATGGCTAATCATTCAGCAACTAAAAAACACAGCCGCCAGGCAATAAAGCGTAATGAACGTAACCGGTATTACGGAAAAACCACCCGGAACGCAATTCGTGACCTCAGAAAACTGAAAGACCAGAAAGAGGCTGCAGAAAAGCTTCCCCAGACCATCTCTATGGTAGATAAATTATATAAACGTGGCATTATCCATCGGAATAAGGCGGCCAATTTGAAAAGTAAACTGACTAAGCATGTTAACCAGTTGACCACTGCTCAATAATTAAAATTCACTTTATTAAGATAAGGAACCTCTCATTTTGAGAGGTTTTTTTTAAAAAATTTTTTAAATCGGACAAAATGTTGTAAATTTGGGCTAAATGTCTGAATTATGAAAAAGTCAGGTTATTCTTTCAATTCCGAAGAGATATCCAAAGATATCTTCGTAGCAGAGACATCTCCCACCTATGGTCTCCTTAATTTTGATTTAATCAGCCTGTCCAGGCAGGGTATCTTAAAGAAATATCTCCTTCAACTCTCCAAAAAACTTTCTTTTACCATGCACGAATTAGCCAAAGTCCTTCACATTTCCGAAAGGACACTTCAACGTTACCATCCCGATGATGCGCTTTCATCCGAAGCTTCTGAAAGAGCTATTCTTCTCGCCCAGCTTTATCATAAGGGGATATCAGTTTTTGAAACGGCTGACAACTTCAATGACTGGCTTCGGACTCCACTGCCTGCTTTTGAACAAGAAGCCCCTATTTATTTTTTAGATACTTCTTTTGGTTTTCAACTTGTTTTGGAGGAGTTGGGCCGTATAGAACATGGGGTATTTGCGTAAGTGCTTATGGAAGTTTTCCGCATTTCAAAATGTAAGTATATAAAAGACCTTTCCGGGACGGGAGCACGAGCTAATGGCGGCAGATGGAATAGCAAAGGCAGGGCAGTCGTCTATACCGCCTGTAGCCGCTCTCTGGCCGCACTCGAAGCTTTAGCACATATTCCCCAAAAAAATCTTCCTTCTGATCTTTGCCTGGCTATCCTGCATATACCGGATTCTCTGGCTATCCAAAGCCTCTCCATAAAAAACCTACCAGCAGACTGGCAAACAATAGCCATCCGCCCCACTACCCAACCTTTTGGAGACCGATGGCTCAATAAAGGGGATACAGCCCTTTTAAAGGTTCCTTCCGTTATTATACCGGAAGAATACAACCTGCTAATTAATCCTTCCCATCCTGATGCTGTTAAAATTCAAATAAAAGAGGTGCATCCTTTCGTATTCGATAAACGCCTTAAGAAATGAAAAAAAGAAAATCCAATTTAAAAAAGAATTCGAATATCGGGAGATCCCATTTACCCGGACCTTTTCGAAAGAAGTCTTCTAAGGTATTTACTTTTAACCCTGCCAGCGAAGACAGCGCACGGGAGGAAGCTACCAAGGTAACTTATTTTCTTTTTGATTATGATAAAAACTCTTTTTCCAAAAAGGCCTTTGACAATGTTCAGTCTCTTTTAGCCGCTTATTCCAATAGCAAGTTCAGTTGGATACGGGTAACCGGTCTCCGTACTCAGGATATAAAAACGTTATGCGCTCATTTTAAAATTCATCAGCTAACTATTGAAGACATTCTCAGCACCGGACAAAGGGCCAAAATGGATGAGTTAAACAACAGCATTTTTTGTTTGTTACCCACTTTCAAGCAAAATACAGAAGTTAATACGATAACAGAAACAAATGAAATAGAAAAACAGCAGATAAGTCTCCTTTTAAGTGAAAATACGGTTCTTTCTTTTCAAGAGGATAACAATATGCATTTGTTTGATCAGGTTGAACAAAAGCTTCAAACCTCTCAATCAAAAATAAGAGAGAGAAGCCCGGATTTCCTCTTTTATAGTCTGATAGATACCATAGTAGATGATTATTTTACGGTTATCGAGAAAACGGGGTTGCAAATTGAAGACATGGAGGAACGGATCATACAGCTGCCCAATTCAAGTACCCTTGTATATTTAAATCGTTATCGGCAAAATGTTAGCCTACTGCGACGCACAATCCTGCCCATCAGGGATATTGTCAACGGAATTCTAAAATCTGAAAATCCTTTAATCAAAGATAAATCCCGACAATATTATAAGGACGTTTATGACCACGCTCTTCAGGCAAATGAAATCATTGATTCTTATCGTGATTTGCTGTTAAATCTGCAGGGACTTTATATCAACCAGGTAGGCTTAAAGATGAATGAGATCATGAAAGTATTGGCTATTGTTACCGCACTCTTCACGCCTCTAACTCTCATCGCCGGGATTTACGGTATGAATTTCGATCACATGCCGGAGTTGCATACCAAATATGGTTATTATTTAACGCTGATCGTGATGGCTCTGTTATTTTTTACTATGCTCTTTATTTTTAAAAAGCGGAAATGGTTCTAAGTCTCCTCCTTTATAGTCCTCTTTCCTTGTTATTTTTGCATAAATTTTGAAGATGTCAACCAATAAACAGCTGTTTTTCCGACATGTTGCTCAAACTTCCAATGAGCCGGCAGGATTAGAGATTGTGAAAGCCGGAGGAACCAGGATGTGGGACGCCGAAGGAAAAGAATACCTTGACCTGATTTCAGGAGTGAGTGTTTGCAATATCGGACACAGTCATCCCGAGGTGATCAAAGCGGTTCAGGAACAGGTTGAGCAATATATGCATTTAATTGTATATGGGGAATTTGCAGAAGCGCCTCAAGTTCAATATGCGGCAGCGCTCACCGGGTCGCTTCCAGCCTCCCTGAATAATGTATATTTTACAAATTCGGGGACTGAAGCTATTGAAGGAGCCATGAAATTGGCAAAAAGGGCCACAGGACGAACAGAGATAGCCGGATTCAGATATAGTTATCATGGTTCTACCCAAGGCGCTTTAAGCTTGTATGGGGATGAATACCGAAGAAATGCCTTTCGCCCCCTGCTGCCGGACATCAGGCATTTGCGATATAATCATCGGGAGGATTTAAAAGAGATCACTTCCCGAACAGCCGCCGTTGTAGCAGAAACTATTCAGGGTACTGCCGGGGTTGTTATTCCCGATAAGCAATGGTTACAGGCTTTAAGGCAAAAGTGCACGGATACAGGGACGTTATTGATTTTGGATGAAGTACAATGCGGGATGGGCCGCAATGGTTCCCTATGGGCCTTCGAACAGTTTGATGTTGTGCCCGATGTATTGGTTTTGGCCAAATCGCTGGGAGGCGGCCTGCCTCTTGGAGCCTTTATTGCCAATCGGGAGATCATGCATACTTTGACCTCCCGGCCTGAGTTAGGGCATATTACCACCTTTGGCGGGAATCCTGTAAGTTGCGCCGCAGGACTTGCCGCTTTCAATGTACTGCAAAGGGAAAACTTAATCAAGGGGGTATTCAAAAAAGAAGCGTTGTTTCTAAAACAGCTTAAACATCCTGCCATTAAAGCAGTCAGGAGCCGTGGGTTAATGATGGCCGTAGAGTTTGAATCTTTTGATTTCAATAAAAAAGTTATTGAGGGCTGTATCAGGAAAGGAATCATTACGGATACTTTTTTATCGGCGCCCCAATGTTTGCGGCTTGCTCCTCCTTTAAACATTAGTGAAGAAGATATTGAAAAAGCCTGTCGCCTTCTCCTTGAAGTCATTCAAGCAGTACAATCCGAATCTTCGTTTTAAACAAGGATAATTTCCCGTTCAGGCAAAGATTTTTCCCGTTAACGATAATTGGGATATTGTTTAAAATCTACCTTTGGCAGTACACATGCATGAAAAGATAAATATCGCATTAGTCGGTAATCCTAATAGTGGAAAAAGTTCCTTATTCAATTCCCTAACCGGACTGAATCAGAAAGTGGGTAATTTCCCGGGAGTTACCGTGGATAAGAAAACCGGCAACTGCCACCTGAATGAGAATTGGAATGCGAATATAATAGACCTTCCCGGTACTTACAGCCTCTATCCCAAAAGTGCCGATGAGTTGGTTACCTACGACATCCTGTTAAACCCGGATAACAACGATAAACCGGATATAATTGTCATCGTGGCTGATGCCTCAAACCTCAAAAGGAATTTACTTTTTTGTTCTCAGATAATAGACTTAAAAATACCTACCGTTATCGGCCTTACCATGATGGACCTGGCCAAAAAGAACGGTACTGAAATTGACATACAAGGATTAGAACGGGAACTCGGCGTTCCTGTTGTAGCCATTAACCCACGAAAGAATAAGGGGATTTCTCAATTAAAGAAAGCTCTGATTCTCACTGCAGAAAAGCAGTACCAAATGCCGGCTCATTTCTTTGTGAATGCAACCGAAGTGATTCCTGACGTAGTAGAAGGGGTTGCACAATTTGTCACAGTCAGCAGCCCTTATGCAGCCTTGCATATTGCTTCCAACGTGGAGGAACTGCGCTTTTTGAATGGGGGACAGCGGCTGGCCATACAAAATATATTAACTGAAAATGAGTTTAATAAATCCCGTATCCAGGGAAAAGAGGTCTTGCAACGCTATGCAAGAATAAAACAGATCATGCACAATACGGTAACACAACGAGATCCTCTTTACAAGAAACTTATCACAGAAAAAATTGATAATGTATTGTTGCATCGCTTCTGGGGGTATGTCATCATGCTGGCTGTCCTGCTTTTTATTTTCCAGTGTATTTTTTCTTTTGCAGAATATCCGATGGATGCCATAGAATGGGGATTTTCTCAATTGGGAGCCTGGCTCGGGCAAGTTTTACCGACCGGATGGTTTGCAGACCTGTTGGTCAATGGCCTTATCGCAGGCATTAGTGGGGTTGCTGTTTTTATCCCGCAAATCATGATCCTTTTTGGCTTTATTACTTTACTTGAAGATACCGGTTATATGGCCCGCATTAGTTTTCTGACCGACCGGATTATGAGACAATCAGGACTAAACGGACGCTCTGTCATGCCTTTAGTGAGTGGGATTGCCTGTGCTGTCCCCGCTATTATGGCCACCCGAAGTATAGAAAATAAGAAAGAACGACTTATTACCATCCTAGTCACTCCGCTCATGCCTTGTTCTGCCCGGCTCCCGATTTATGTCATTATCATTTCACTTATCATTCCCAACAACTATTTATGGGGATTTGTCAGCCTTCAAGGTCTTGTAATGATGGGGATGTATTTTATTGGCTTTTTCATGTCCATGCTGGCTGCTTTTGTAATGAAATTCATTATCCGGGTAAAAGGTAAAAGCCATTTTATCATGGAGCTCCCTACTTATCGCATGCCGCGGTGGAAAAACGTGTTTACCACGATGATAGAGAAGGGACGTATTTTTGTTACAGAAGCCGGAAAAATCATTTTGATTATTTCGCTGGTTCTCTGGTTTTTGGCTTCATTTGGCCCCGGTCACAAGATCAGCCAGATAGAACAACATTATACTGCTGAAATACAGTCTCATCCGGCACAAGCGGAGGAATTGCAACAGGAAATGCAGGGGGAAAAACTGGAAAACTCATTTGCCGGTTATCTCGGGAAAGCGGTAGAGCCTGTTATCCGGCCTCTGGGTTTTGACTGGAAAATCGGTATTGCATTGATCACTTCCTTTGCGGCAAGAGAGGTTTTTGTCGGAACCATGGCAACCATATACAGTGTTGGTGATGATCCAAATCTGGGGCGCATGACCCTGACTGAAAAAATGCAGAATGCGAGACATCCGGATGGAACAAAGGTATTTACACTGGCGACGGGCCTGTCTCTGATGCTTTTTTACGCTTTCGCCATGCAATGCATGAGTACGCTTGCTATTGTAAAGCGGGAAACAAAAGGCTGGAAGATCCCTGCTATCCAGTTCGTCTATATGACCGGTCTGGCTTATATTTTCAGTTTGGTGGCCTTTCAGCTTTTAGCTTAAATCTCTTTTATTTTTCACTTTTAAAAAGTTGTTCCTGTGGAACCACATCCACCTTGCTGCCGTCATGCAATATTTGGGAAATAGCTGTATAGGGAGCGGTTACCACCTTTTCTCCTTCTTTTAACCCGGAGTTGATCTGGATGTTAAAATCATCCTGAATACCTGTTTCTACAGGAACTTCCCTGACGGTCCCATCCTCCTGAAGTACAAAAACAACGACTGCTTTATTATCGCCTTCTGCTCCGGAGGATGTATCTGTCTGCGAAGTATCCGTTTTCATCCGGGTGGTTACCGCGCTTATTGGCAGAGCCAAAACATGGCGTTCAGTCTTTGTCTGGATATCCACGTTGGCACTCATGCCTGGACGAAAAGGAAAATGTTCAGGATGTTTGGGATCAATAAGATCTTCATAGGAACTTTTCAGGATACGAATATGAATAGTATAGTTGGTTACACCGGTAGAAGTAGCCACGGTATTTGAATTGGCTCCCTGGGTCGCAATATCCTGGCTCGAACTGGCTATTTGTGTAACAACCCCTCTGAATTTCCGACCATTGTATGCATCTACTTCTATCAGGGCAGTGTCTCCCATGAACACTTGTGAGACATCATTTTCCCCAACATTTACCTGCACTTCCATGGTATCCATATCCGCAATACGCATGATCTCCGTACCGGCCATTTGTGCGGTTCCTACTACTCTTTCTCCCTCTTTTACAGGTAAATAGATGACATATCCGGTCATAGGAGCAAGAATGGTCGTCCTGTACACATTCTCCTGTGCCTGCTGCAGGTCAGCCTGGGCGGCTTTTACAGCAAAGGAAGCACTTTGAATTTGCTCTTCAGAGGCTTTATAATTGGAAAGCGCCTGTTGATAAGCGCTTAAATCCTGGTCATACTGCTGTTTTGAAATCACCTTTTCATCAAAGAGCTTTTGGCTGCGCATATAGTCTGCTTTCGCCTGATCCAGTGCGGCTTTCGTAGCTCCTTGCGCCGCCCGGGCGTTGGCCAGTTGGGCCTTTGCCTGATTCACGGAAGCTGCAGAACGACTGCGCATGGAGTTATAAATGTCCGCATAAATTTTGGCAACCACCTGTCCTTTTGTGACGGAATCTCCTTCCCGTACAGGGAGAGAAACCACCTCGCCAGATACATCGGGGCTGATACTCACCACCACTTCAGGGTAAATCCGTCCACTGGCAGAAACAGCCTGGGTTATATTTTTGTAAGCTGCTTTTGTGACAGCCACTTTGGTCCCGTCATTGCCTCCTATCACCCCCAATCCTTTTAACACCAAAAGGAGGACAATCAGAAGGACTAAAGCAACGATGATGTATATCGTTCTCTTTTTCATTTAAAAGATATTCTTAGATTTTTATAAAATTCCAACACCTTCATTTTAAATATGTAATCATAATGTTTGGATATCAGATCGGTCTGCGCATTGAATAAATCGTTTTGACTGGTCAGGTATTCCAAGGAATTAATAATCCCGACTTCATACCTTTTTTGGGCGTAGAAAAACGCTTTTTGGGTTGATTCCAACGTTCTTTGTGCTGCATTGTAATTTTCCAGCGCTGCACGCGCATCAATATAGGCGGTATAAACATTCTGTTTGAGGGTGAGTAAATCATTTTCCCGAACTAATTTTTGATTTTGCAGGTCAATTTTTGCACTACGAACCTGAGCTCTTGTTTGCCAGCCGCTGAACAGGGGAATACTAAGGTTCAAACCAATATTTTCTCTAAGGTTGTCTCCAAGCTGCGTGTTGAATTTCGGATCTTCATACTTCGGTTGCGTCACTTCCTGGGGTAATGATTTTACTACATAATCGCTTCCACCCACCGTAACGCTGCCAATCGGCGATGGAGGTACCTGTATGGTGTATTCTCCTGCAGGCCTTTGATAAGAACTGGAATAATTAGTCCCCAGGCTACCTCCGATAGACAAGCTGGGATACAATCGGGCACGGGTAGCCTTCAAAAGGCTTTCCGAAGCCAGAATGTTAAGAGAGTCGGCAATTACGAGAGGTTGCTGTCGAATCGCATGCTGGTAAATGCTTTCCGGACTTAAGGAGGCAATATTGAGTAGCGGAATATGTTCAAGGTCCGGTTTCTGTGGGATGAAAGGGGTGTTAAAGTCCAGATTCAGGAGGACCTTAATCTGTAAAATAGTGCTTTTTACCTGATTTATATTGGTGATCAGCGTGGCGCTGTCTCTGGCCAGTTGTGCCTGCATGTCGGCTTCATTGCTTTCAGGCAGCGTACCCGCTTCTACCTGTTTTGTCGTATTTTCTAATTGATTAGAGGTAAGAGCCACCTGCTGCCTGCTCACCTTCACCTGCTCCTCAGCCAGTAAAATCTGGAGATATGCATTAGCAACGTTCAGCGAAATGTCATTCACGAGTTTTTCCAGAAGGGCATCATTAGCCTGGTATTGATATTTGCCTGCACGGATGGAATTTCTAATCTGAAAGAAATTAAAAAGCGTAACACCCGCACTTACATCCACCCCGGCAGAAGAGAGTTGATTACCTACAAACTGGTTGGTAGTTGGATCAATGGAACGGCCAAAATTTTTACCATAGTTAACGGAACCATTCACATTGGGCAATTGAGAAAGACGGCTCTGGTTTAAATTTACAGCCGCCTGTTGTTTTTGAAGAATCTGCTGCTTAATCTGGATATTGTGTGTTCTTGCATATTCTAAACAACGCTGGAGCGTCCATACACTATCCTGAGCCGAGGAGGCAGAAAATACAAATAGGGCAATAAATAACAACTTAAGTCCAAGTGGAAGTTTCATAGAGAAACATTCAATTTTAAAACTTCAAAGGAACAAATATAAATTGAATATACTAATTTGCAGCCGAATGAATATGAAAAAAGATGCAACAGACTGACTTTCTCGTTATTGGCTCGGGCGTAGCCGGACTAAGTTATGCTTTAAAAGTAGCCAGACACTTCCCCGATCGCCGTATTGTTGTCGTTACCAAAACCAAGGTAGAGGAAACCAATACTCAATACGCTCAGGGGGGCGTAGCAGTGGTAAATGACCAGCTGCATGATAGTTTTGAAAAGCATATTCAGGATACCCTTATTGCCGGTGACGGGTTGTGTAATAGAAAGTCAGTTGAAATAGTTGTAAAAGAAGGCCCTAAAAGCGTTGAAGAAATTATCCGGCTGGGCGCCCATTTCGATAAAACCAATTCCGGAAGTTACGCCCTCGGGCGCGAAGGCGGACATTCCGAAAACCGGGTCATTCATTATAAAGATGTTACCGGGAGAGAAATAGAGCGAACGCTGATAAATGCCGTCAGTCAACAAAAAAACATTGAGGTTATCAGCCATTGCTATGTCGTGGACCTGATCACCCAGCATCATCTAGGCTACCTTGTGACAAAATCCACTACAGATATTGCTTGTTTTGGGGTGTATGTTTTCAATCGCCAGACGAACAGGATGGAAAAAATTTTATCTCGTATTACCTTACTTGCAACTGGCGGCAATGGACAGGTTTACCGGACCACCACCAATCCCCCTATCGCCACAGGCGATGGAGTAGCTATGGTTTACCGGGCAAAAGGGCGTATCGAAAATATGGAATTTATTCAATTCCATCCTACTGCGCTGTATCTTACCGGCAACCAAAATGATACCGGCTCCTCTACAGGGCAGGATTTTCTTATTTCTGAGGCCGTACGCGGCGATGGCGCTCTTTTAAGAAACAACAAAGGAATTGCCTTCATGGAACAATATGATGAGCGCAGAGACCTGGCCCCCCGGGATGTAGTAGCCCGTGCTATTGATAGTGAAATGAAAAAGGCAGGAATGGAACACGTCTATTTGGATTGCCGCCAAATGGATATGCAAAAATTTAAACATCATTTCCCTAATATTTATGAAAAGTGCTTTAGCATGGGCATTGACGTTTCTAAAAACCTGATTCCGGTGGCTCCTGCAGCACATTACAGTTGTGGCGGAATTAAGACCGATGAATGGGGACGAAGTTCCATCAGGCGCCTGTATGCCTGTGGCGAGTGTGCTTCGACCGGGTTGCATGGAGCTAACAGGCTGGCGTCCAACTCCTTACTGGAAGCTATGGTGTTTGCCAACCGGTGCTATGAAGACAGTGTGAAACACATATCTGAATTATCTATCCGTTCTGACATTCCCGATTGGAACGCGGAAGGGACCAGCGAACCACATGAATTAATCCTGATTACCCAAAGCCTGAAAGAACTGCAGCAGATCATGAGTGATTATGTAGGTATTGTCCGGAGCAATACCCGACTCAAAAGAGCCCTGCACCGGCTGGATATTCTCCATGAAGAAACAGAATCGTTGTACGAAGAAACTGTTGTATCACCCCAGTTATGCCAGGTCCGGAATCTTATTACCGTCGGGTATCTGATTGTTAAAGGAGCTTCTTTCCGAAAAGAAAGCCGGGGTCTGCATTATAACACCGACTATCCACATAAAAGCAAACTGGTACAAAATATCATCCTCTGATCAGCCCTTCACAATCTTATTAAAAGAAGCTGTAATCCCTTTGATCAGGGAAGAACTAAAACCTTTATGCTCCATTTCATTCAGGCCGGCAATGGTGCATCCTTTGGGAGTTGTTACTTTATCTATTTCTTCCTCAGGGTGCCGCTTTTCCTTTATGAGTAATTCCGTAGCGCCTTTAACTGTTTGAGAAGCAATCAGGTTAGCTGTTTGTGCATCAAACCCTATTTCAATCCCTCCCTGAATATTGGCCCGGATAAAACGTAAAGCGTAAGCTATGCCGCAAGCGCCCAATACGGTGGCCGCATCCATAAGGCTTTCGTCAATTACAACTGATTTTCCCAATTGTCCAAACAAATCATGAACCAACTGCAACTGTTCTTCAGAATCATTTTTATGGCAGAGACAGGTCATGGACTCCTGAATGGCAATAGCCGTATTAGGCATGGCTCTGAAAATCGGGAAATCCGGTCCGAGTATTTCTTCCAGTTCCTTCAGCCAAACCCCGGTTACAATACTGATAACCATTTGCTTTTGGGGATTCAGGTCTGGAATCAGTTCCCGCAATACCGGTTTAATGTTATAAGGTTTCAATGCTATAATTACAACATCGGCATTCGCAGCGGCAGAACCGTTGTCTGTTTGCACTTTTACGCCCCTGTCCATAAGATATTGTAAAGTATTGATTCTTCTTTTTGTAATAATCAGGTCTTCCGGCCTGGAAAAGCCGCTTTTTAAAAGCCCTTCTGCTATCGCACTGCCCATATTGCCTCCCCCTATAATCGCGATCTTCTTGCTTGACATAAATGTTGGATTTGAATTACTGAATACTGGATAATCTTATTGTCGGGTATGATATATAAAGGTTTTCACCAATTGCACGGCTTCTCCAATCGCTTTTTTCAAATCTTCATTCACAACAGTCGCATCAAAATATTTTTCGTATTCCAATTCTTTGGACGCCCGATCCAACCGTTCCTGAATGCCTTTCGCATCTTCCATGTGCCGGTTTATCAATCGCTGTTCTAATATTTTCAGAGAAGGGGGTTTTATAAAAATAGCAAACGCCTTGTTTCCGTATAATTCTTTAAGCCGGTCTGCACCTTTTACATCCACCACTCTTAAAGGATATTTATGATCCTTCCATATCCGGTCCAATTCAGCATACAAAGTTCCATAATATTTTCCTTTATACACTTTTTCATGCTCTACAAAAGCCTTTTCCTCTACTTTTTTCTTAAAATCTGCTACTGAAATAAAATAATAGTCTTTTCCATCTATTTCTCCCGGGCGCGGACTGCGGGTCGTAACAGAAACAGAAAATGACAATTCCGGCAGCCGTCGTAACAATTCGTGTGCGATAGTGGTCTTCCCGGCCCCGGAAGGAGCCGTAAGAATAACAAGTTCTTTTTTATAATTTTCCACCTTTCCCATATCGCTTATATCCTTTTAATTTCTGCACCTAATTCCTGCAGGCGGGTGTCAATATACTGATATCCCCTGTCTATCTGATTCACATTCTGGATAATGCTCGTTCCCTCGGCGCTCAAAGCGGCAATCAACAAGGCCACCCCCGCACGGATATCGGGGGATGACATGGTTACCCCCTGCAATGAGCGACTCCTGTTAAGACCAATCACTACGGCTCTGTGTGGATCACACAAGATAATCTGTGCCCCCATATCAATGAGTTTATCCACAAAAAACAAGCGACTTTCAAACATTTTCTGATGAATCAACACACTTCCTTTGGCCTGAATAGCCATTACCAGGACAATACTTAGTAAATCGGGAGTAAAACCCGGCCAGGGGTGGTCATAAACGGTAAGAATAGAGCCATCCATGAAGGTTTCTATCTCATAGCACTCCTGCTCTGGCAGGTATATGTCATCTCCTTGTATTTCCAGTTGTATCCCTAATTGGCGAAACTTGTCCGGGATAACCCCAAGGTGATCTACTCCGGCATTTTTGATGGTAATTTCACTCCTGGTCATTGCTGCCAAGCCAATAAACGAGCCAATCTCAATCATATCGGGTAGTACCCTGTGAGAAGTTCCTCCGAGGCTGTTTACTCCTTCAATTTGCAATTTATTAGAGCCTGTTCCCGAAATACGGGCTCCCATCGCTATCAGCATTTTACAAAGCTGTTGGATATAGGGTTCGCAAGCCGCATTGTATATAGTGGTGGTTCCTTTGGCAAGAGTAGCTGCCATCACCAGGTTCGCCGTTCCCGTTACAGAGGGCTCATCCAGCAAGATATAACTTCCCGATAAACCATTTTTAGCTTCTAAGAAAGCAAATCCTCCGGTACTGCTGTTGTCAAGCGTAGCATCCAACTTCAGGAATCCTCTTAAATGGATATCCAGAGGGCGGCGCCCAATCTTATCCCCTCCCGGGCGTGGAAACCAGGCCTTGCCAAACCGGGCAAGTAACGGGCCGGCTATCAATACAGAACCTCTTAATCTCCCGGATTTCTCACTAAATGCTGCCGAACGTAAATAGTCAAAATCTATGTTATCCGCCTGAAAGGTACAACTGTGCCGATCCGTACGATGAACCTTCACCCCCATGTCTGCAAGTAATTCAATCAGTTGGTTTACATCAAGAATATCCGGCAGGTTGTAAAGGGTTACCTTCTCGGAGGTTAACAAACTGGCACATATCACTTGCAAGGCCTCATTTTTTGCCCCCTGAGGTACAATGGATCCGCTTAAAGTATTGCCGCCCTTAACCTCAAATGCACCACTCACTTGCCCCTGTTTTTATTATATTTGTTATGCCGTCCTTTTCCGTTATTCTTGCTTCCCCTGTGTGAATGGGTTTTTCTTTTTCCACTGCTGTTGTTGCTGCTAAACAGGTTATCCGGAAGCTGAATGCTGTGATCATTGACATAATGAAGTTTCCCTCCCGTCATATCCGATAGTTCCGCGCTAATGATGTCATCATGCATGTTTTCTTTATGCCAATTGGCATAAGCCAGCTTCATATAATTCCCAATGTACTGGATAAGGCCTTCTTTCTTTTCGGGGTCTTTTTCAGAGATCGCTTTGTCCAGAATTTTCTCAAAATTTTTGCCGAAATGGCGAAACCGTGGATTCCTTTTCGGATAAGGCAAAGTCTCTGGCTTTTGACTCAGAGTTTCTTTTGTAGGAATGGGAAAAGGAGATTTTACTTTCAACTGAAAATCGGAGATCAAAAAGAGATGATCCCATAACTTGTGCCGCCAGTCTTCCACATTTCTCAGGTGGGGATTCAGCATTCCCATTAATTCAATAACCGTTTCGGTATTTTTCTGACGCTTTTCGTCATCTTCAATGGTCATCAGGTATTCTACCATTTTCTGGACATTCCGTCCATATTCTCTGATAGCCAGATGATTTCGCGTGGTATTGTATTCCATAGATACTTAAAGTAAGTAAAAAAAGTATTTATTGCAAAAATAAGGAAAATGTACAACCTATGGTTGTTTAAAAAAGCAAGAAGGATAATTACTCCTCTTCTGTAACCACATTAATGCTGCGGTTCATCGTTTCTTCCAGAGAAATAAAGGTTTCCGTCCGGTCAATTCCTTTTACTTTCTGAAGCTGGTCATGCAGTACATGACGAAGTTGCTGAATATCTTTACAAACAATTTCTACAAAAATGCTCCAATTGCCGGTCGTATAATTCAGCCGTACTATTTCGGGGATGTTATAAAGTTCTTTAGCCACAGAATCATAAAGGGAACTTTTTTCAAGATAAATTCCGATAAAAGCAATCACATCATAGCCGATCATCTTCATGTTTACCTGCAATTTTGTACCTTTTACTACGCCCATTTCATGTAATTTTTTCATTCGTACATGAATGGTTCCTCCTGACACAAAAAGTTTTTTCCCCAGGTCAGCGTAGGATATTTCTGCATTTTGCATCATCTCATTAATGATCTGCAAATCTAATTTATCAATACTCGGTCCAGCCATTTTAAGTAGTTTTACCGCTTAAAAGTAATAAAAATTAGAAAAATTGCAATATTCCTGCCATTTTTTATAAAAAAATACATCGTAGCCTTTATTGTGTTATTTTTGTCATTCATGGGACACAAAAAATTAATCCGGTTTGAAGCGATCAAAACCTTCCCCAATGTCTTGATCTTCCCAGAAAAAAGCTCCGGTCGATGGAAAGAACATTTCGACAACAACAATCCATTGGTACTGGAACTGGCCTGCGGCAAGGGGGAATATACCCTTGAACTGGCCAGGCGATTTCCGGAAAAAAATTTCATCGGGATAGATATTAAAGGAAACCGCATCTGGAAAGGAGCCAAAACTGCTTTGGACGAAAAAATCCCTAACGTTGCTTTCCTGAGAATTCAAATTGATCACATTGACCAGTTTTTTGCTCCCGCTGAGGTTTCCGAGATATGGATCACCTTTCCAGATCCTTTTTTACGGAAATCAAAAGCTAAAAAACGGCTCACGCATTTGCGATTTTTACACCTTTATCAGAAAATCCTGCAACCCGGTGCCCTTATTCATCTGAAAACCGATTCTCCGGAACTTTATTTTTTTACTAAAGAAATAATAGCTGAAAACAATTGCCACCTGCACCGGGATGTGCCTAACGTGTATGCCACAGAACCAGAACCCCTTCTGGGTATAAAAACTTTTTATGAAAAAATGCATCTGGAAGACGGGCGCATCATCCGTTACCTGGAATTTTCACTTCCTGCCAGCCTTCCTCCACTCCCACTCAAAAAGGAACAAGAAAAAAACCATCCGAATGTTTGAAACAGGAAAATTACATGACTAAAAAAGGAAATAAAAACAACCGGAAAAAAACCGATAAAAATTTTTACGATACGGTATATGAAGTGGTCCGCCGGGTTCCGCGCGGTCGGGTAACAACTTATGGCGCCGTGGCAGCTGCAACCGGCGCCCGTATGTCTGCCCGCATGGTAGGCTGGGCGCTCAGTATGAGCCACAAGAATGAGCCTCCCGTACCGGCACAACGAGTGGTCAACCGGCTGGGCATCCTCACTGGAAGACATCATTTTGCCACACCCACTCTGATGCAGGAATTATTGGAACAGGAAGGCGTAAAGATACAAGATGATCAGGTTGTTAACTTCAAAGAATTATACTGGGATCCCCTGCATCCCGAAGATTAATAAGACAAGTTGGAATATACCACCTGTAAAACCGTCTGTCCCACAGCTTTCAGGGTATTTTTATCAATAATTTTCATATTATCGGTTACTTTATGGTGCCAGGGCATAAAATCACCATTTCCCTGCAAGCCTATGATATCCATGGTAGGAATGCCGGTTATCTTATTGACAAATTCGTGATCATCCGTAATACCAATGTTTCCCAGGTTGCGATACCTGAAGAAATCGGAATAACCAATGCGGTTGGCAATATTCCAAACCATTTCAGACTGCGGACCAGCATAATGCCGGGTAACCGCCTCCCGAAAGAAATGAGCGCCCCGGCCCCCGACCATATCCAGTAAAATGCCATACTTAGCCCGATATCCGTTCTTTTTAGCCTGATGGGCCCAATATTGGGTTCCCAGTCCCCAGGAATCACTCTCCTTATCCACCCCGGCATCTTCCACATCCGTTAAAAGGATATCCACACCAATCCCGGGGTCTTGTAGTGCAAACTGACGAGCTGCTTCCAGCAACACGCCTACCCCGCTTGCTCCGTCATCGGCTCCATCAAAATGCTGGTCTTCCGTCTTTTTATCTCCATCCGCAAAAGCCCTCGTATCCCAATGGGCCAACAGCAATATCCGCTCTTTCGATGCAGGGTTAACATGGCCAATAATATTCACGCATTTGTAGGAATTTCCCTGCGTACGTACCACTGTTCTTTGGACGGTAACAGAATCTGTAAAAGTTTTCATTTTCCCAATCATCCAGTTAGCGCACTTCTCATGTGCAGAGGTATTGGGAATACGCGGGCCAAAGGCCACCTGCCGGTCTATATAGTGATAGGCGCTATCTGCATTAAAAGCCGGAGCAGATACCAAAGGCGGCGCTTCCTGACTTTCTTCCTGTTTATTGGAACCGGAATGACAGGAATAAAGAGCCGTACTTATCACAAAAACCGCCAGAAGAACCCTTCCTACTTTAAACATCGTGTTAAAATTTGGCACAAAATAAAGAAAAACACACCAGCGAGGGAGAAATCAATTCTTATTTCTTTCTTAAAAATTGTTAACCAGACAAACAAGTCGTAAATTTACGCTCAAAAAATATCATGGCAGAAGAACACATAGTAAAAATCTTATCCGTAGAACCCGTCACACACGATGTAAGAAGGTTCAAATTAGAAAAACCCAATGGCTATTCCTTTATACCGGGTCAGGCTACGGAAGTAGCAGTAAACAAAGAAGGCTGGCGCGAAGAGGCTCACCCTTTTACCTTTACCTGCTTAAACGATTGGGATCACCTGGAATTCACCATCAAAATCTATGATGAACGCAAGGGGGTAACTCATCAGTTGGGGCAATTGAAGGCCGGGGATGAGTTGATTCTCCATGACGTCTGGGGGGCTATACAATATAAAGGAGAAGGAACTTTCATCGCAGGGGGGGCCGGAGTAACCCCATTTATTGCTATTTTCCGGCAATTACAAAAGGACGGAAAGGTAGGGAACAACCGGCTCATTTTTTCTAACAAAACCGAAAAAGATATCATCCTGAAAGACGAGTTCAAAAAAATATTGGGCGATAACTTTATCAATACCCTCACCCAGGAAAAAGTGGACGGATATGATCACCATCTCATTGATGAAGGTTATTTAAAGGAGAAAATTACAGACCTTAATCAAAATTTCTATATCTGCGGTCCCGATCCAATGATAGAAGCCGTAAAAAAAGCGCTGCAGGCTATCGGCGCTAAAGAGAATGCAATTACGATTGAGATGTAAGCTCCAGGCTATTTGCACTCCTTAATATCTTCCATTATCCTGTTGGCAATATTTTGTGCAGTCGTCTCAAACTGACTTTCCGCATAAATACGGATAATGGGTTCGGTGTTGGAAGCCCGCATGTGTACCCAGTCTTCATCAAATTCGATACGCAAGCCATCCTCCGTATTGGCAGGATGGTTTTTGTATTTTTGGCGTATTTGTGAAAGGATTTCTTTTACATCAATGCCTGCATCCAGTTCGATTTTATTTTTGGAAATAAAGTAATCCGGATATTGCCCACGAAGGCTGGACATTTTCTTTTGGCTCAGCGCAAGATGAGTAAGAAACAAGCCAATCCCCACCAGGGCATCCCGGCCATAGTGCAATTCAGGGTCAATGACTCCCCCGTTTCCCTCTCCTCCAATCACGGCATTTACCTCTTTCATTTTATTGACCACATTTACTTCTCCTACTGCAGCCGGAAAATATTGTCCCCCGTGTTTTAACGTAACTTCTTTCAGGGCACGCGTAGAAGACAGGTTGGAAACGGTGTTCCCCTTTTTCTTACTCAATACGTAATCCGCTACCGCCACCAAGGTGTATTCTTCACCAAACATGTCGCCATTTTCACAAACAAAGCACAACCTGTCCACGTCCGGATCCACCGCTATCCCGAGATCAGCTTCCTGCTTTTTTACCCCATTGGAAAGGGCAATCAGGTTTTCCGGCAAAGGTTCGGGATTGTGTTCAAATTTCCCCGTAACTTCTTCGTTAATTACCGTTATTTTTTCTACTCCCAATGCTTTTAACAAAGCCGGCACAAAAATACTTCCGGTAGAATTAATCCCATCCACTACTAAGGAGAAATCACTCTCGGTAATGGCTTCTTTATCCACCAGGGGATGGTTGAGGACAAGGTCAATGTGTTTTTTTAAATAGCTGTCATCCCGGGTTTCAGTACCTAGGTTGTTGACAGCCGCAAACTCAAAAGTTTCTTTTTCGGCAATTTCCAAAACCTTTTTGCCGGCTTCGGCAGAAATAAATTCCCCTTCTCCATTGAGCAGCTTTAATGCATTCCAGTTGGCCGGGTTGTGGCTGGCGGTAAGGATGATCCCTCCGGCGGCCTTTTCCTGCTTTACAGCTATTTCCACGGTAGGGGTGGTGGAAAGGTCCAGGTTCAAAATATTCCAGCCAAGGCCTTTCAGGGTATTCACTACCAAGCCTTGCACCATTTCACCAGATATCCGACCATCTCTCCCTACTACAATGGTACCGGATTCTGGTTCCAAACCCTTCAGCCAGGCACCATAGGCTGCGGTAAATTTCACGATGTCCAAGGGCGTTAATGCCTCTCCGGCATACCCCCCAATTGTCCCCCGGATACCGGAGATAGATTTTATTAAAGCCACAATTTTTTACTTTTGGGCACAAAGATATCATAAATTGTAAAGAACTATCTTTGTCCGGCCAAAAAGACTATTTAATACCCAATTAAATGATCAATAACTTATTGCAGCTTGACCGAAAGGTCTTTTTTCTCATTAACAACCAATGGCATAATCCGGTTTTTGATGCAGTATTACCTTTTATGCGCAATCCCTTTTTCTGGGCGCCCCTCTATTTATTCCTTGTTTTTTTTATGTTGATGAACTTTAAATGGAAAGGAGCTATTTGGATTCTTTTTTTTCTGGCTACATTTGGACTTACAGATTCTATTAACAGCCACCTATTAAAAGACATAGTAATGCGATACCGACCCTGTCACGATCCTGTATTTTCTCAATATGTACGTGCCTTGGTTCCCTGCTCAGGCGGGCACAGCTTCCCTTCCAGTCATGCAGCTAATCACTTTGGTCTCGCAACCTTTATGTTTTTAAGTTTAAAGAAACCCATAGGCAAATGGATGTGGGTAGCTTTTATCTGGGCCTTCATAGTTTGTTATGCCCAGGTGTATGTCGGGGTACATTATCCCCTTGATATATTGGGCGGAACCTTGGTAGGCCTGATTTTCGGAACGTTAACCGGTAAAATCTTCAATAAAAAATTCCAATTAGCGGTCTCATGAGGTGGATTTTTCTGCTCTTAATCTTTATTTTCACTCTGATAGGCGGTTTTATCCCGTTGTGGTTCAGGAAGATTCAGTCGGCTATTATGCTTTATCTGCTGGCTTTCACCGGCGCTTTCCTGCTGGGGATTACGCTGCTGCATCTGGTACCCGAATCTTTTGAGGGGCTTGGGAAAATAGCCGGTTTATTCATTTTTCTGGGATTTTTTATACAGGTATTTTTGCAGCAATGGTCACACGGGCTGGAGCATGGCCATACACCAGGAAACCATGAAAACGGTTCTGCCCATGCCTCTGCCAGCAGTGCGTTCAGTATTGTTCTTGGTTTATCGGTACATGCTTTCATGGCAGGCCTGCCACTCGGATTCGACTACCAGGATGCCTCTACCCTGCCGGCGCTTTTTACCGGCATCCTCCTCCATAAAATGCCGGAAGCCCTGACTCTCATGGTTATGCTTATTCATTTTCGTGCACATAAAAAAGGAAATAAAACCTTGTTGTTCTTATTTGCGTTAATTACTCCGGGAGCTGCAGCACTGGCTTATGGCATGAATATGGAATTTGCTGCTATGAATACCATATTATTATATATTATTGCAGTAGTAACAGGCGCCTTTTTGCATATTTCTACCACTATTTTCTTTGAAAGTGGCACCAGGCACCATGAATTAAACAAAGGAAAGGTACTTAGTATGTTAACAGGATTGCTTCTGGCAGGCCTGACTTTATTTTTGGAATAACATTTTTTGTAATTTAGATTTTCGAAGCCCCGATTTACATGGAAATTCTCATCATATTCATCCTTATCCTGCTGAATGGCTTGTTTGCCATGTCTGAAATTGCTCTGGTTTCTGCACGCCGGATAAAATTGGAAAGCCAGTCCAGGAAAGGTGACCAGCAGGCCAAGGAAGCCTTAAGGCTCATTCACAACCCGGACCGTTTTTTTTCGACCGTACAAATAGGCATCACCCTTATCGGTATTTTAACCGGTATTTTCTCGGGAGATACCATTACAGGAAAGGTAGCTGATTTTATAGAAAAGTCTGCAACGCTGGCTCCCTATAGCCATTCCCTGGCCGTAGCGGTAGTGGTTATTTTAATTACTTATTTCACCCTGATCCTGGGGGAACTGGTGCCCAAGCGCATTGGGCTTTCCAACCCGGAAAAGGTGGCCAAGTTCATGTCAGGGCCTATGCATTTTATCTCCATCATTGCAAGGCCCTTCATCTGGATACTTAGCAAATCTACCCATGCGCTGGTTAAACTCTTTGGTATCAAATCCAGGGAAAATGTGATCACGGAGGAAGAAATTAAAGCCATGATCAATGAAGGCACCACCCTCGGAACCATTGATGCGGGCGAGCAGGATATTATTGAAAGGGTATTTCATCTGGATGATCGAACGATTACTTCCTTGATGACTCACCGGTCAGATGTCATCTGGATAGACGTGAACGATCCTCCTGAAAAATACAGAAATGATATTTTAAAAGAACTACACTCGGTTTACCCCGTTTGTGAAGGGCAGATAGATGAGATTCTTGGCGTGATCTATACCCGTGATCTGTATTTGCATCCTAATGGCACTCCTTTGCGACAGCTAATGAAAAAGCCTTTGTTTATCCCGGAAAATAACAGCGCTTTCCAGGTAATGGAAAAATTCAAATTCGGGAAAACCAGTTTTGGGTTTATTGTAGATGAATATGGAGATTTCTTGGGGATGATCACCATGAAAGACATATTGGAAGCTATCGTGGGCGACATGCCGGAAGAAGATGAAACGGACTTTGAAATTACAGACCGCAAAGACGGCACCTGGCTAGTAGATGCCCAGATCCCTTTCTATGATTTTCTTTCTTATTTTGAAAAAGAGGATTGGATCAATGACGAGGAGCAGCAGGAGTTTGATACCCTTGCCGGTTTTATCCTCTATCACCTGGAGCATATTCCACATGAAGGGGAAAAGGTAACCTGGCGTGGTTTTGTATTTGAGATCGTAGATATGGACGGGCACCGGATAGATAAAATCCTGGTTGCACAATCCTCCGGATCGGAGGATGAGGAGCAGGAAGAAAATCAATCAGCCCCCATGTAAATGGCTTTGGGCTCCTTCACTTCGGAAGGAGCTACTGAAGTCGTGTCTATTCCACTTTCATTATGCAAACGATCCAAAGCTGTTACTTGGTACAGGTATTTCATTTCAGGGGAAGCAGTCCGGTCCAGATAGGTTTGTACATAGCGGGGATTTTTAGAAAAGAGCTTGTTGACGATCGCTACAATATAAACAGGATTGTCCCGATCCGGCGCGCTATTTTCAGGAAAGCGATAAATAACAAATTGTGTGGTTTGCGAAGCCGTATCCTGATCACGCCACTTGATTAAATTCCCATCTTTTGTTTTTAACAC
>CAYRBD010000023.1:23655-38244 GCA_964422465.1 uncultured Chitinophagaceae bacterium | reverse complement strand
AAATTTATTCAACAGCCCGGAGTTGGTCTGGAAAAAATTGATATAGCAGCAGCCACGCGCAATGGCATTTGGGTGGCACGCGCTCCAAGCACCAAAACCGGTAATGCGGAGTCGGTAGCAGAACATGCCCTCATGTTGATGTTGATGTTATCACGAAAATTCCCCAAAAGCCAACAGACCTTAAAGAATAAAAAGATAGGGACGCCAACGGGCGAAGCCCTGCTTGGCAAAAAAGCATGTATTATCGGATTGGGAGGAATTGGTAAAGTGCTTGCCAAATATCTTTCGGATTTAAAAATGAAAGTAACAGGCGTACACGAATATCCCGAACGAGGCGCTCCTCCCGGTATAAGCAATCTCTACGCACTTTCCGATATCCACTCTGCAGTAAAAGAGGCAGACTATGCCATACTTTGCCTAAACTATATGTCCTCCCGCCATCATTTAATTGATCGTTCCGAATTGCAAGCCATGAAAAAAGGTGCTTTTCTCATCAACATAGCCCGCGGAGGCCTTCTGAACCAGGAGGCTTTATTGCAGGAACTTCGGAAAGGGCATCTTGCCGGCGCCGGACTTGATGTATTTTGGGAAGAACCTGTAGATACGAACCATCCTCTATTCAGAGAAAACGTAATTGCCACTCCACATGTTGCAGGTGTAACAGACGTTTCTTTAGCTGGGAATTTAAAACTTGTTGCAGAAAACATCCAGAGATATGCCCGGGGAGAAACGCCGTTGTATGTTGTTAATCATCCGGGAAAAAAGGATTAACCTCCGTTCAGCGAAGATTTAATCTGCGAGAGAAATCAGCAGGCTGTCTTATTGACTATCCAGGCTTTTCATAAAAGCAATAACTTCCCCCTTCTCCTTATCGGTAAGATGCAGGCTATCCTCCGGAAGGGTTTGATTATCCAATTTTAAGCCTAATCCGGTTCCTCCGCCATTGTTATAAAATTCCATCACCTCCTCTAAAGTAGGGTACACTCCGTTATGCATATAAGGAGCTGTTTTACTAATATTCCGAATGGTAGGTATCTTAAAAGCATGTTTATAAGAAGGTACCCCAATGATGTCGTACCATCCCAGATCAGGATCAATAACGGTGTCTCTAAGGGATTCCAGCACGCCAATTACTTCCGTTTCACTCTCTATATACTTAGGAGGCGTCATGCCGTTAAACAAAGGCATAAAATGACAGGTTGCACATTTCGCTTTGCCCATAAACAAATTGAAACCTTTTATTTCCTGTTTATTGAGCGCTGTAGAATCGCCCCGCATATATTGATCAAAACGGCTGTTCAGCCTGGTAAGACTACGCACGTAAGAAGCCAACGCATTCATAACCTCAAAAGTATCAATAACCGACTCCCGGTTTGTCGGATAGGCTTCGGAAAATAATTTTTTATAAGCGGTATCTTGGGAAAGGTATCCCGCAATTTCTGAAAGAGACCCCTCCATTTCCTCCTTGTTCTGGATAACATCACGCGCCTGGTCTTCCAAGGTCAAGGCGCGCATATCATAAAACAGGTTCGACTGCAAAGCTGCATTAAGAAGTGTAGGCGTATTCCGCAGCAGTGGTTTTCCATTATGGATATTTGCATTCTTAATAAGCCCATCCGTAAATGCTTTATCAGGCAAATGGCAGGAAGCACAACTTCGAGTGCCTGTTCCCGACAAAGAAGCATCAAAGAATAATTTTTTTCCCAACCGAATCCTTGCTTTGGTTACAAAATAGTCTGGCCCGGGAGCGAAAGCATTGACATTAAAAGCGCCTGAATCAAAAAGCGTTTTTACCTCCTGATTCAACATGCGATTGTATTTAATTTTAGGGCTTTTTAAGCTTTGCTGTAATTTTTCAATGCCCGTACTGATCTTATTGCCATAATCAATAATAAACTTTGCCCGGTCAAAGGAATCAAAATCGGTATGCCTTCTTAAATACTTTACAGCCCCATTTAGCTGTAATAAGAGCACTGAGTCGTCGGGAGAATAATAGGAAAGCACCTTCTCCAGGCTTTCCAGACTGGCTGCACATTCGTTCATGCTGTTGAGCGTAAGCGGATTATCATACCCTACAATCCCCAGCGTTAATATTCTGAACACTTCCAATTTTGCCGCGTCCAAAATCCGCCAATCAGAAAGAGAATGGCCACTGAAATAGTTTTTATAATATTGAATGTCTGATTGAAGCAGGTTTAACTGCTGAAGGAGTTTTTTTCTTTTCGTGGTATCATATTGTGGAAATAAATCTTCCTCAATCACCTGGAGCCCGGTTGGATCATAAGCACGAGCCAATACTGGGTCCAGTAAATCTGCATTATCAACCGTTTGTACGGGTGGGCCATTAACCATCAGTGTGGTGGCGCCCATGAAGTATTCGGCAGCCCATTCAAATTTTTTAAACAACAACCGGGCTTTCAAAAAGAGCCGTTGTACACGTTTGGGATCAACCTGCTTATCCGCAACTGCTGTCTGTAAAGAATCTTTTACAAAAGAATCTAAAGCATCCACCTGAGTCAGCACCATATCTGCTATTGCCTGCTCGGGCGAATGCCCCTTACCTTGCTGCTGATTGCAAGATAAAGGAGCCAGCCCTGCCAGGGTCAAAACGACCAGCAGGGCTGTAATAACTGTTGTCTTCTTCCTCATTATCATCTCCCCCTCATTCGCTCTCTAACCCTTCAACTCATTTAAATTCCAAGGCATTCGTTAAGGGGTTTGCGTTTTTATCCCGGTCGGTAAGAGGCTTTAAATCCCATCTTTTTTCAATAAATGCCAGGATGCTAACCGTTTCATATTGAGTATGATCAACATATCCCTTTTTGGCAAAAGGGCCAATGATAACCGCCGGAATACGTGTTCCCGGCCCCCACCGGTCGATAACAGGCGGCGCCACATGATCCCAGAAACCTCCATTCTCATCATAAGTCAGAATAACCAGCGTAGAATCTGCATTCGGGCCATCAAGCACGGCATTGATGAGCTTAACCGCATGTTTTTCTCCACGCTCTACGGTTCCGGAGCCTGGATGTTCATCATATCCACGGCCCGGTTTTACAAAAGACACACTGGGGAGCGCACCGTTTTTTGCAGCTTCCAGAAAATCAGTTTCATCCTGGAGATGCTTTCTTCCAGGTGTGCCGGGCGCATAATTAGCAAAATAAGCAAAAGGCTCATGATTGTAGGCATAAATTGAAGGTTTCCCGGCAACAGCGCTATCCCAACCGGCAGAATACCAGGCCCAGGAAATGTCTTTCTCGCTCAGCCGGTCTCCAATGGTTGGAAGCGTCTGCGGAGGTAACAGCCGTGTAGTATCTGCTTTGGGAGGATATGGCGGATTTTTTGGGAAAACCGTATTAACTACATACCCATCGGGGGTAACAAGGCCGTTTTTCACCATTTTTCCGGTTGAGTCCACTTGTGCAACGATGTCCGCGGGTGCATCTTTCCATACCGCCGGCGCCGCTGCAATAAAAAATACATGGTTAAAATAGGAACAGCCAAAACCACTATGATAAAAATTATCACACAGCGTATATTTTTTAGCAATGGGATACATAGGAAGCAGCTCCGTTTTGTAATACCCCATAGTCAACCCTTTAGAATGGTTTAATTGTGCAAATTTGTCCATTCTCCCGCTATCAATTTGCATAATCTCATGATAATAAAGATGTGTCACATCGGGTGTCTCTTTATCAGCAGGTACATATTGATCAATATTAAAGTAAGTATTGGGCAAATTAGTAGGAAAAGCACTGTTCCTCGGGATTTCCGGAAGGTAATCGTAGGGTTTTCCCTCTTTATCTATCTGGGTGATATTGGCTTCTTTGGCATTCGAAAGGCCATTGGCTCCCTCAAACTGGCCATAAAGATTATCGAAACTGTGGTTTTCCATGTAGATGACTACCACATGCTTAATCTGTTGAATGTTGTCTTCAAAGGATTTCTCTTTTCCCTGTTGATGACAGCCGGCAAAGCCCAAAGCAAGAGCCAGAAGGGGAATAATAGGTTTTTTGAACATAATTTTATTTTTGGTAAAGACATTAAAAACCGGAGACTTCAGTATTTATCTGCTTTCAGGCAGGCAAGGTATAAAAATATCAGATACGATGCAAAGAAAGTTCCCTTCTCTACTCAAAGGCGCTTACCAGCCGGGATTTTGCCCTAAATTGGGATTCTTAGCCAGATCTAAAGCAGGAATAGGATGGAAATAAAGTTTATCTTCCCAAACACGTTTCTGGTCTTTCATGAACACAAGTGTATGACCATCATCCCCTAATTGAATTTTATTGTTTGCGCCATTTGCTAATTTTTCCCCTACATACAAATAATATACTCCCGGTATTTTATCAGGATTCAAATCCTTCGTAAAAACCACATCGGGTGTTCCATCATTATTCATATCGTAAGGTACGTCCAACTTTGGGATATATATCCCATCCCAGAGATGAGTCAGTAAATTCCCAGCCTTCCAGCGTTGGACATCCGACCACGCAAATCCTTCATAACATAATTCGATACCTCTTTCTCTGCGAATTTCCAAGAGTGCCGGATCACTTATTTTAGGAAAAAAGCGATGTTGTAAATAAGTATCTACCCGTGTAGGCTTGCTATTCAATCCGCCGGTAATACCAGCTCGTGCCCTTAATACACCAATGGTTTTACTCCAATCCGCATCGGTTAGTGTTCCTAATTCAGCTTTGGCTTCGGCATAATTAAGAAGTACCTCTGCATACCGGAAAAGGATCACATTGTTTTCATTAGAATTTATATTGTCAAGGGATTCATCATCCACTGTAAACTTCATGGTCTGATACCCGGTAAGCGCATAACCATAATCTGTAGGCACCTGCACCCGCTCCCCTCCCGAAACACGAGTATAACCAGGGGTAATGATAGTTTGCGAAAGACGATAATCCCGATTCCGGCACTCCTGTACGAAAGACATGGTATCGGCTCCTGCCAGATCGGTAAAAGGGGTACCATCCAGCATCAGGTAAGTTTTGACAAAAGACCGGGTCAGCCCGGTAACAATGCTATAAGTTACGGAGGTCCACCTGTGGTTAGCGGCATTCACTACTCCCAAAGACCGGTCGAAAGTAACTGCATAAAGCACTTCTGAAGAAACCGGCACCTTACTGATAAACAACTCCCGATATGATTTTTCCGGGCCTGCTCCTGTATAAATAGAATACCCGGCATCCATTACATACTGCGATGCCTTAACCGCCTCCTGCAACCATTCACCGGCAGAAGATTCAAGACCTGCTTCATCATGGTATTTTCTATAGGTACCCTCCCATAAACAAACCCTGGATTTTAGTGCCGCAGCCACGGTGGAGGTAATAGTCGAACAAGTTTCATCTCTTTTCTCAGTAATGTTGTTTATTGCAAAATCAAGATCTTCCTTGATCTTTTCAGCAATCAATGCCCGCGGGTCTCTCTTGGCAGAAAGCAATGGATCATCTACACCCAGGGGATGATCAATCCAGGGTAAATCCCCAAATTCCTTCATCATGTTGAAATAAAAATAGGCACGAAAAAAACGGGCAATTCCAATATAATTGTTGCGTATATCTTCGGGGACATTCTTATCGTTGCAATTAGCAATAAAATAATTAATATTTCTAAGGGTACCCCAATTCCAACCGGAACTTTCCTCCGGGCTGTACCCACCCGGTGTCAAATATTGAATAACCTGATCGCTGGCAAGATAATAGGAGAGAGATGAAAATAAACGAGTGGTATTTGGGAAAGCATCGTAAAAAGAATTAGTGTACATCTCCAACCCCTGCTCCGAGCTAAAGATCGGCTCCTTACTAACTTCAGCCTTAGGCAATTCTTTCAGGTTGCAGGAAAACAATACTGTAACTATAAAGGGTATGAATATTAATTTTTTCATCATGTATCTTTTAAAAGGTTAAGGACAAACCAATGCTGACGCTTTTCAAAATAGGATAATTATAAGCTTGGCCTCCATTGGAAATAATATCATTACTTCCTCCGGGGATATTGGCCGCTGCATCCACGTCCTGATCGGATCCATAAATTCCGGCTACGTCAAAACTCTTCGTATGTTTATAAAGAGGCGACCAACTCCATAAATTTTCGGCCGAAACATACACACGAGCATCTTGTAAACTGATAGCTTTGAGCCAGTCTCCGGAGAATTTATAACCCAGTCTCAAATTCTTCAACCGGACATAAGCTACATTTTGCAAATAGCGGGTTTGTACAACAGCCAGTTCTCTGGAACTTTGGAGAGCTACATAACCTCTGTACCGTGGGAAATAGGTATTGGGGTTGTCTTCTGACCATATATTTCCCACCATTGACTTTGGAATCATGTTATACGGCCGGTTATATTGCCCCCAGAATAAGGCATTGTCTGTTCCGGGCCACCAATCCTGTTTACCAATACCCTGGAAAAAAGCTGACAATGAAATGCCATGCCAATCGCCCCCCAAAGTCAGGCTAAAAGCATATCTCGGGGTTGTATTCCCAATTATTTTCCGGTCTCCAGGGTTATTCACCGTATTGTCTCCATAAGAGATCACGCCGTCATTATTCAGGTCTTTAAATTTAATATCTCCGGGCAACCAGGTTTTTGTAGCAGAAGGAGAATAAAGATTTTGGTCGGCATGTTTATTAATATCTTCCTGAGAAGTAAAAAATCCTTCCGTCACGTATCCCCATATTTCTCCCAGGGTCATTCCCGGGTAGTAATTAAACCGGGCATCCCAACTGGAACCTAAGTCTTTCTTAGGGTTGGTATAACTGTCGATTTTAGATAAATAATCTGATAGGGTGGCTTTAATGTTATAATGAAAAGGCTTACCCCCTACTCTAAACTGATCCTGCCAGCTAAGGCTTAATTCCCACCCTCTGGTGGTCATATCGGCATAATTCCCTTTAGGCGGCGTGGCACCAAAGACTGCCGGAAGATCCACCCCTACCGCAAACATGTTTTTGGTTTTCCGAACATAAACATCTCCCGTAAACTGCAACCGGTCCTCTAAAGCACCTAAGTCCATCCCTATATCAGTTGTAGTAGCCGTTTCCCACGTAAGACCATTCGGAATAACGGCCGGGCTGGAAGTTTCCTGATTTAAAGTTCCACTTATCAAACGATTCATTGTCCGGATATTAAAGAGTTCCATAAAGGTATATGGTGCCACATTCCCATTACCCAATGAGCCGTAAGATGCTCTTAGCTTTAAATTTGATAGGCCCTTGTCGCTCATCTTCCAGAAAGGCTCCTCAGAAATACGCCATCCTCCTGAAATAGAAGGGAAAAAACCCCACTGCTGGTTAATCGGAAATTTAGACGACCCGTCTAATCGACCATTAACTTCAACCAGATAACGTTCTTTAAAGTTATAGTTGAACCGGAAGAAGCCTCCGGCTATACGCCATCTATTGTAACTATTATCAATAGCCACACCACCACCATCCGTAAGGCTTAAACTTTCGGCATCAGGAAACAACAACCCATTCCGATGAGTAGAAAGAGCGTTATAAGTCGCTTGTTCAAAATTATACCCCAGTAAACCTTTAA
The DNA here is from genome assembly GCA_964422465.1 of uncultured Chitinophagaceae bacterium. Lineage (GTDB taxonomy): Bacteria > Bacteroidota > Bacteroidia > Chitinophagales > Chitinophagaceae > FW021-bin31. The sequence goes on along the minus strand of CAYRBD010000023.1, from coordinate 30,686 downwards.
AATAATGACCTCCAACAAAAGTATTTTCGTATTCTGCATATAAATTTCCCGCGATGTAATTAGTTGTGCTGTTCTGAACTGTTAAATCATTCGTTTCTGCCCCGACATAAGAAATTACTCCCGGTTTAGAGCTATACGGTACCGGCACCCTCTTGGTAGATTGTTTTACATCCGTATTACGAAAAGTAAAATCACCTCTTACCCGAAAATGGTCGTTAAAAAAAGAAGTCTTGAAGGAGGTGGTATTGCGAAGGACGCGTTTCCCGGTAGTAATTCCGCTTTTGCCATACCAAAGGTCTCCTACGCCATAGGCTGCACCGGCCGTAAGGGTACCATCGGGATTAAACATAGGGCTCATAGGCTGGCTATCACTTTCCATGCTATACCACACCACACCATTACTCACTGTTATCGGATAAAAATACTGTTCATCAGCAAAACTTGTGTTGTTCTTCACCGTAAGCCAGCTAAAAATTTCTGCGGATCCTTTAGCCCTTAAATTCATCATGGAGTAATCATCACTATTGTACCGGAATAATCCTTCCTGACCATAATAACGGCCCGATACCATAAAACTGGCCTTTTCGCTTCCCCCCTGTATAGAAAGATTGTGTTCCTGACCCACTAACTTGTCCTTGTATAATAAATCCCACCAGTCTGTATTAGCAAAGTATTCATAATTTCCGTTATCATCCACATCAACATCAGGCAAGCCGGAACCAGGTGTATGTTTCAATAACTTGTCGAACCAGTCCTGTGAATAAGATAAAGCTCTATGAAAACTCACTGGCGTCCGGGTATAATCATAGTAGGCAGAATAAGCATCTACAAACATCTTAGAATACAGAACAGGATCTGTAACAACCTCAGGAACCACCGTTGGCGCTTTTACAGAAAAGTTTCCACTATAGGTAATGGAGGTTCTCCCTACTTTGGGAGTTTTAGTCGTAATTAAAACAACCCCAAAGGCAGCACGTGCGCCATAAATGGCCGCGGCCGAGGCGTCCTTAAGAACAGACACGCTGGCAATGTCATTCGGATTAAGCGTAGCCGGATCTCCTTCTACCCCATCAATCAAAACCAGAGCACTTCCACCCTGGCCAATAGAGCCTAATCCCCGAATCTGGTAGCTGGCGCTTCTATAGGGTTTCCCGTCAGCCAGGGTAATATTCAGGTTCGGGACGACACCTTGCAACCCTTGTGTGACATTAGGCATCGGACGATCATTAAACACTTCTTCCCCAACCTGGTCAACAGCGCCAGTAAGATTAGCCTTTTTTTCTGTTCCATAACCAACAACTACTAATTGATTAAGAGACGCAATGCCTGCCTCCATTATTACCTTCGCATTTTGCCGGCCATTTATGGGAACCTCTTTATTTTTATACCCCACATAGGAAAATACCAGTACTCCATTCAGGTCTGGTACCTTTAGAGAATAATTCCCATGTACACCCGTAATAGCCCCGGTATGCGTCCCTTTTAAGCTCACGCTTACCCCTATCAACGGCTCTCCTGATTCATCGGTTACAGTCCCAGTTATTGTCGTATCCGCCGCCTTCTCCATCTCATGTACAACGTTCTCTGTAGTATTCAATGATGAACCATGTGTTGTATCTTTTTTTCGGATCAGAATAAACCGGTCTTTAATCACGTAGGTTAATCCCCGGTCTTTCGTCACATAATCCATTACCTGTTTAACGCCTGCACCTGTCAGATGTATATCCAGTTTCTCTTTGTCGTTGATCAGGTCATTGTTATAAAAAACAATAAGTCCGGTTTGTTGTTGCAAATCTTTAAATACCTGTGCAAGAGACATGCTTTTCCCTTCAATATTTACGGTTAACGTATCCTGCATCGCATATGCACTGAAATGAACAACGGAAAATAATAAGAAGGCAAGTAGAATACCTGCTTTGCAAAGAGTAGAATTTCTTTTACTCATTTTAAAAAAATTTATGATTAACAGAGAGACTCCATTAACTAGGACACTTTTTCCCTTAAAATGGGTGAACGGGCAAGAAGATTATTATTAATCTCAATGGTTTTTTATATGAATAACACTATCCTTGGTATAGTAATGGATATTTGAAGTGAGGGAAAGGTTATTTAAAAAATCATTAACAGGCTTATTTTTGATCAGGGCTCCGGTAAACCGGTTAGTCGAAATTTCCGAATCGTCAAAAATGATTTGCTTTCCATACCAACGTTGAATTACCGGCGCGATTTGTTTAAGGGGAGCGTCCTGAAAATAATAAACGCCTTTCAACCAGGACAGAATCGTATTATTATCGAAAGCGCTAATGTTGAACCCCTTTTTATGAGAAAAAGCAGCTTCGTAACCCGGCTCCACCTGTTCCCATTTACCATCCGCCTGCATACTAATCAAACCAGACACCAAAGCAGTCTTTACAGTTGAACTGTCATAGGTGTTGACATTAAAAGATGTACCCAATACTTTAATAGAAGTCAAAGAAGTATGTACAATAAAAGGATGTACCTCATCCTTCGCCACTCTGAAATAAGCTTCTCCTTCCAGCCAGACTTCTCTCTTACTTCCTGAAAAAATAAAAGGAAATTTCAGGCTGGAAACCGAATTAAGTATAACTTCTGTCCCATCCGACAAGGTCACCCTATATGTTTTGGTAGCAGGGACAATTAACGTATTTAGCGCCCGGCTGACCTGATCGTTTAATGGGACATAACTCAGCCCCCCTTTTCCTACTTTTAATTTTAAATTGCTTATTGGCGGTAAGCCTTTTGAAGGCATATATTGAGATAAGTTAATGGTTTGGGAGCCTGCTATCCTAAGCTGAATGCCATTGGTCATTGCTTTATCTGGCGCCGGACTTCCTTCTTTTGATTTTTTAGACAGAAAAAGAACTGCGAAAAATAAAGGTAAAAGTAAAGATACGGCTATCATACTCCGGCGTATTCTTACTTTTCTGCGTTGCCTTTTTAAAGAAATACCCTCTTTTACCAGCAGCCAGGCTTCTTCAGCATCAACACTCTTTAAATACTGCAATTTTTGTCTTTCAAAATCTGCTTTCTCCTTCTCCCATTTTAAGTAGATATTCTCATCCTTTCGCAGCAAACTATCCAGATAACCAGAATCTGAATCACTGATTACCCCGGTCAATCTTTCCATCATCAACTGTTCAATATGTTGCGCTTCTTTTTTAGTCATTTCTTTTATTAAGATAATGCTGCGAAGTTATTCATATGAATTTATCTGAAAGCCCCCAGTTGTTCCCGCAATATCCTTAAAGCGAGTCTGAGGTGTGTCTTTACCGAATTTACGCTAACGCCCATCTCATCAGCGGCCTCCTGATATTTTTTATTCTCCACATAAACCAATGTGAATGCTCTTAACCTTTGGGCAGGCAATTTCTGCAACGCCCGGTTTAAGTTGAGAGATAGTTCTTTTTGTTCCATCCAGACCGGTTCCTTCGTCTTTTGCCGGTATTCCTGATAAGCTTCCTGATTGCGACTGATTAGCCTTTCTTTTCGAATTTTATTCAAACATCTATTCCTCACCGCGCTGTAAAGATATGCTTTTAGAGAGGTATCAATCTGCCGGTATTTTTTCTTATCCCAAATTTCGATAAACAGTTCCTGCACAACATCCTCCGCCCCTGCCCCATCCCTCAAAATCCGACTCGCCTGCAGACAAAGCAACTTGTAATACTTTTTAAAAAGCATTTCATAAGCCTCAAGGGAGTCCCTTTTCAGGGAAGCAAATAGTTTGTTGTCGTCAAAATCAGGCATGCTGAAGAAGTTTGGTTAAAAAACTCAAAGCTAACTTTTAGCAGGCGATTTTTAAACTCTAAGGTCATGCGGACGCGGAGACATCTCTTTCCTCTCTGCTTATGTGCTTCAGATTGTCATCCAGCGGTGTCATTTTCGGCATGATCAGATGAACAATTAACAAGCAGACCAGGTACATGCATCCTGCAATGAGAAAAGCAAAGAAGTATCCTTGTACACTACTGTTATCTAATGCTTTTCCTAAAACGAAAAAGGCTGTACCACTTGCGAGAGCACCTACTGTTCCTCCAATTCCGGTTACAGAAGCAGTTGCCTTTTTAGGAAATACATCGGAGACAAGCGTAAATACGTTTGCAGACCAGGCCTGGTGGCCACTGGCAGCCCAACCAATTAAAATTACCGCGATCCACTGATTATCAGTTTGTGTTGCAAAAACTACGGGAAGAACCATTAACCCACAGATGAGTAAGGTAGTCTTACGGGCACGATTTACCGACCATCCTCTTTTTAAGAAAGCTGAAGACAGCCATCCCCCAAAAATACTCCCTCCGTCTGCCATAAGATATATAATAATCAAAGGCAAAGCCAGCTCCCGCAGTTGCAATCCAAATTTATCATGTAAGAATACACTACCCCAAAAGAGGTAAAACCACCAGGCAGCATCTGTAAATTTTGAAATAGCAAAGGCCCAAGTCTCTTTTACAGGAAATACCTTTTTCCAGGGAATTCTTTCTGCGGTTTCTTGTTTATTATCGCTTAAAATATAATTTAATTCTTCTCTAGAAACCTTAGGATGGTTTTCCGGTTTCTTATAAGTCCTCCACCAAAGAATAACCCAAATAACACTCAAACCAAAGGTAATCAGGAAGGAGTATCGCCAATTAGTGCCATCATTCATTACAAATAAAGGAAGAACAAGTGGGATAATTGTAGCTCCTACATTTGTACCTGCATTAAAAATTCCGGTAGCAAAAGCTCTCTCTTTTTTAGGGAACCACTCCGCTACTGTTTTAATACAAGCCGGGAAATTACCGGCTTCTCCGATCCCAAGTCCGAAACGAGCAATTGCAAAACCTACCCAGTGTAAACTTTTTGTAACAAATGCATGAGCCAGACTGAATATACTCCAGATACCGATTGACATGGTATAGCCTTTTTTTGTTCCAATCTTATCTATAGCTCCTCCCATAACAAGTTGTCCAATAGCATAGGCAATCATAAAAGATATGGTAATGTATCCATATTGCGTATCCGTCCAATTAAAAACATGCTCTTGTAAGGTAGGAGCAAGCACGCCAATAATGCTACGATCCATGTAGTTGATAGTGGTAGCCATGAATAGCAGCGCTAATATGCGGTACCTGTATTTGCTCGTTAGGGGTTTATCCATGCTTGTTCTTTTTAACGGATTGAGTGAATATAGTGTATTGTTTTTATCGTCAGGTTTTTTATATCTTCATAAGCCTTTTGCTCAAGGAAATCTTTCCTTATCAACTTACTCCCCATTCCTACTGCACATACTCCTGCCTGGAACCACGCCCGTAAATTTTCCTCTGTAACATCCACGCCTCCCGTAGGCATAAATAATAAATCAGGGAATAACGATTTGATGGATTGCAAAAAAGAGGGCCCCAAAAGGCTCCCGGGAAAGAGTTTGATCATTTTAGCTCCCTTACTTTCAGCCTTAATAATTTCAGAAGGTGTCATGCAACCGGGTATCCATAGCATATCCTTTGCATCCGCCTCCTGTGCTACTTCATCTACAAGCCCCGGGCATACAATAAAATCGGCGCCAGCAGCAATAAAATCCACAGCAGCCGTTTTATTTTTTATCGTTCCTACGCCAAGTGACATGCCATCCAACTCCTTATCACAAACTTCGCGCAGCGCCTTAAAATTCTCTAAGGCTCCTTTACCCCGGTTGGTATATTCGATAGCTTTTATCCCTGCTGAATGCAGCGTCTTTAATACCGCTATGCTTACCTCCGGATCTTTATGAAAATACAAGGGAAGTACCCCCTGATCTTGTATGAGCTGAATAAGCCCGTTTTTTGTTGCCATGTTTTGTTGTTTTTATGTTCTAATGTTCCAGGATAGTTCCAGGAATTTTCCTAATAATGCATTATCTGTATTTTGATATTTAAATCTAAAAATCCGGATTTATTTTCAACTTGTTATTTAAAATTTGTGTTTGCCCACTGCAAATTGCCAACTGTCCACTACAAACTGCAACTTCCTTACCGCTGTACTCTCCCCGAAGCATCTCCTCCCATTAAATTCTTTACTTCAGAAAGTGTAGCATGATTGAAATCACCGGGGAAAGTGTGTTTTAACGCTGACGCTGCTACCGCAAACTCCGTTGCTTCTTTGGTCTTCATTCCGGTTACCAGGGCATAGATCAATCCGCTGGCAAAAGAATCTCCTCCTCCTACACGATCTACAATACGGATATCATACTTCCTGCTGTGATAAAATTCATTACCATCATAAACCAAAGCGCTCCATCCGTTATCAGAGGCGCTATAACTTTCTCTTAAGGTAGAAGCAATGTATTTAAAATTAAATTGTTCTTTCATCTGTTTAAATACATCTTTATATCCATCCAGATTTAATTGCCCCTTTGTTACATCCGTTTCTTCACTCTTGAAACCCAAAGTAGTTTCTGCATCCTCTTCATTACCAATACAAACATCCACATACTGGCAAAGCCTGCTCATCACTTCCCGGGCTTTCTCCTTACTCCATAATTTCTTGCGGTAATTCAAATCAATACTGGTGGTAATACCTTTCGCCTTTGCCGCCTTTAATGCAGCTTCAGTCAATGCGGCTGCTTTATCACTCAGAGCCGGGGTTATGCCGGTAGTATGAAACCACGCGGCATCTTTAAAAATGGCATCCAGGTCAAAATCACTCAGGTCCGCTTCCGCGATAGCAGAATCTGCCCGGTCATATACTACCTGCGAGGCCCGCATAGAAGCGCCCGATTCCAGAAAATAAATTCCCAGTCGTTTTCCTCCGCGAGCAATAAATTCTGTGTTTACACCATAGCGCCGCAATTGATTGACGGCGGACTGCCCAATTGCATTCTCCGGGATTTTTGATACAAAAGTTCCCTGTAATCCATAATTACAAAGCGCTACTGCTACATTGGCTTCGCCACCTCCGTAGGTTACATCAAATCGATCCGACTGCACGAAACGCTGATGTCCGGGAGTGGACAAACGCAGCATGATTTCTCCAAGGGTAACTACTTTTTTTGACAT
>CAYRBD010000023.1:20704-23555 GCA_964422465.1 uncultured Chitinophagaceae bacterium | reverse complement strand
ATATGGTTGGTCTGTTCCAGGGGTTCAAGGTTCCAGTCTGTAAATTGCTAATTGCAAACTGTCCTATTCCCACCCAAAATATTCTTTTGCATTGTTATAACAGATATTTTCGATCATTTTACCAATCCATCTTTCATCGTTTGGCAACAGCCCGTCCTCCATATCTTTTCCAAAGATATTACATAATAGTCTTCTAAAATAATCATGTCTGGAATACGACAGGAAACTTCTTGAATCGGTAAGCATTCCTACAAAGCAACTCAATATCCCCATGTTTGAAAGCGCATTGATCTGTTCTTCCATTCCGTCTAACTGGTCTAAAAACCACCATGCAGCGCCGTATTGGATTTTCCCTTTTCCCGGCCCCTCATTAAAATTACCGGGCATGGTGGCAAACAGTTCATTGTCTGCCGGATTAAGGTTGTACAAAATAGTCTTGGCCAATTGACCGCCCTGCTCCAGTTTATCCAGAAGAGCTGCTAACCCGGGTGCCTGACGGTAATCACCAATGGAATCAAAACCGGTATCCGGGCCAAAGGTTTTTAATTTACCCTTATTTACATTACGCAGGGCTCCCAAATGGAACTGCTGCACCCAGCCTTTTTCATGATACATCTTGCAAAGTTCAAAAAGTACCAACCCCCTATAATTCTCTATGTCCACATCAAGAATATTATCGGTTCCTCCCAGAACACTCTTCAAAGTCTGTTCAACAGCCGCTTTATTCTTCTCATCAAAAGCAGGAATAAAGTTCAATCCGTGATCCGCCAGCCGGGCTCCTTTTTCATGAAAATAATTAACCCTGTTCCTCAAGGCCTCTAGCAGGGAATCCAAATTATTAACGGATATCCCACTTACCTCAGAAAGGTTTTTAACATAGTTTCTGAATACCTGCCCGGCTTCTATTTTCAAAACACTATCGGGACGAAATGCAGGAAGCACTTTGGTGGAAAAATCGCTCTCCTTCAGCCGGTCGTGATGCTCCAGAGAATCGCAGGGGTCGTCAGTGGTGCAAACAGAGGTAACATTATAATGCTTCAACAAACCTTGCGTAGTAAATGCAGGCTTTTTCAACAAACTGTTACAATGTTCATAAATCTGCTTTGCATTGTCAGTATTAAGATATGCTTCAACGCCAAACGGGTCTTTTAGTTCTAAATGGGTCCAATGAAACAAGGGATTGCGTAAGGTATCCGGCACCACTTCTGCCCATTTCAAAAATTTATCTTCATCTGAAGCGCTACCGGTAATAAATTTTTCATCTACTCCGAGTGTCCGCATAGCACGCCACTTATAATGGTCTCCACGCAACCAGATATCGGTCAGGTTTTTAAAAGTATAATCGTCAGCAATTTGTTTTACGGGCAAATGGCAATGGAAATCAATAACCGGCATCTTCTCTGCATAATCATGATATAACTGCCGGGCTGTATCATTTTGCAATAAAAACTCTTCTCCAAAAATATAATTTGGTTGCCTGCTTTTAAAACTTGTGTTTTCTTCCTGCGGTAGGGTTTGATCATTCATCTTAAAGGTACTTCTTTTTTTATTCTAAGAGGTCAAATATCAATTATTCATTACTGGATTTCAAAATTATTTACGCAAACGTTCCCGTTTTTCAGTTGGCAACAGTGCCCCGAGTGCGGTACAAAGTTTGTCCATTCACAATTGTTTTGCAATTCCCAATTCCAGCCCGCGCAATTCGGCCAGGCCACGCAGCCGCCCTATGGCAGAATAACCGGGGTTGGTTTTCTTTTTAAGATCATCCAGCATTTGATGGCCATGGTCGGGACGAAAGGGAATCGGACGGTCTCTTTGGTTTTGAATTTTAACCAGGGTTTTCATTATGGTAAACATATCATTGTCTCCATTCAGGTGGTCTGCTTCAAAAAAGCTGTTGTCTTCTTCCTTAATCACATTTCTCAAATGAGCAAAATAAACGCGCTCCCCTACCGCCTTTAATATCTCTACCAGGTTATTTTGCCTGCCGGCTCCCAAAGATCCGGTACAATAGCATACGCCATTTGGACTTTTATCTACTCTCTGAAGCAAATAATTGAAATCTTCCAGAGAACTCACAATACGGGGAAGCCCCAAAATGGAAATAGGCGGGTCATCAGGATGGATCGTCATCTTTAAATCATACTCTTCACACACTTCCATAATGGTTTCGAGAAAAAAAGCAAGGTTTTCCCGTAAACCTTCCCTGCCAATTTCTTTATATTGTTCTATACTTTGCAACAGTTGAGTGGTCGTGGAAGAAGCCTCTCCGGGAATTCCCATAAGTACATTATCAGACAACCGGGTTTTCGCATTCTCATCGTATTCTTTAAAACGCTGCTCCGCCTTCCTCAATACCTGTTCTTCGTAATCTCCTTCGGCTCCTTTTCTTTTTAAAAGATAAAGGTCAAAAACAGCCAGGTCGGTCCAGTCAAACCGAAGGGCTTTGGAGCCGTCTGCCACTTCATAGTCCAGTTGCGTGCGAGTCCAGTCCAATACCGGCATAAAATTGTAACAGATGGTTTTAATGCCCTCCGAAGCCAGGTTACGCAAGGTTTTTTTATAATTTTCCAATAATTCTCTATAATTCCCGCTCCGCGTTTTTATGTCTTCATGCACGCTCACGCTTTCCACTACGTCCCACTTCAGGCCGGCTGCTTCTATTATTTGCCGGCGCTTTTTAATATCTTCCAAAGGCCAGGTTTCGCCATGAGGAATATAATGCAGGGCAGAAACAATACCTTCAGCTCCTGCCTGTCGCACATCCTGCAAACTCACCGGATCCTCGGGGCCGTACCAGCGCCATGTTTGTTTTAATTTCATTGTTATAGGGTTATATTGTTGAATGGTT
>CAYRBD010000023.1:0-20604 GCA_964422465.1 uncultured Chitinophagaceae bacterium | reverse complement strand
ATTGTTGAATGGTTACAGGGTTATTGTCGCTGCCAACTGCAAATTGTAAACTGCAAATTACCAACTGATAACAGACCTATCTCTTCTTACACCCCTGCATATACGTTAAATCCTCCATCTACCATAATCGTTTCTCCTGTTACGAAACGGGAAGCATCGCTCATTAAATAAACAACGGTTCCATCTAATTCTTCCGGTACGCCAAGGCGTCCAAACGGGGTATTGGTCACGAACTTCTGTGTCCGCTCAGCATAACTTCCATCAGGATTCAGCAACAACTCTTTATTTTGCCGGGTAAGAAACACACCCGGTGCAATAGCATTAATCCGCATGCCATCTCCATAACGCTGGGCCAGTTCAATAGCCATCCACTGGGTATAACTTTCGATGGCACACTTCGCCATACCGTATCCCATCACCCGGGTCAACGGACGCTTTCCGGTAAGAGAGGATACATTGAGGATTACCCCCTTTTTATTTTTAGCCATCTCTTCCGCATAAATCTGGGTAGGCACTACGGTACCATATATATTAAGATCAATGGCTTTCTTGAGGTCTGCTACTTTCACCGAAAAAAGGTTCTGATCAGGAGAAACAACCGATTCAGGTACATTTCCACCGGCCGCATTTATCAGTCCATCTACTTTTCCCCATTCTTTTATTACCGCATCTTTTGTTTGCCAGACTTGCTCTTCATCCAGTACGTCCGCAATAAGTTCCTTAGCAATGCCGCCCGCTGCTTGTATTGCCTTCACCCGTGCCGCAGCTTTTTCTTTATTTCTCCCCAATATACCTACACGGGCTCCCGCTTTGGATAGCGCCATAGCCCAGGAGCCTCCCAATACACCAGTTCCTCCCGATACAACAATAACTTTATCTTTCAATGAAAATGCTTCTAATCCTTCCATAAATATCTTTTTGGCTTTAATTTTTATTCAAAATTAATGTAAACGTTTGCATAAAGGTATTATAAATTTTATAAACTAAAAATTATTTTAATGAAAAAATAAAAATCCATCTGCCGAAGGCATCATTTTTCAGGTAGATGCCCGGATGATTAAATCTGTAGGGACAATTTTTTCCGGTTGTTTTACCGCCTTTTTACCTGGCCGGACCAGTTCCAGAATGGAGCGGGCGGCCAGCGTACCCATTTCGGTCGGATACTGTTCTATAGTAGTAATGGACGGAGTGATGATCTCCGTTCTCGGATCATTAGAATAACCCATAATTTTAATGTCTGTCGGGATATTTAATCCCAATTCGCGTACATAACGATGCACCTCAATAGCAGTGGTATCGTTTGCACAAAAAATGCCATCCGGATAAGGCTCTTTTCTAAAAAGCTTTTTACAGGCTCGCAGGGCATTTTCCCGGGTGAGCAGGTGACTAAACGTCCTGCTTTTTTTCAATTTTATTTTCTGTTCCTTCAAGGCATCCTGCAATCCTTTAAGCCGGTCCTGATACAGATTGCAAGTCAGGAGGCCATTTATATAGGCAATATCTTTACATCCTCTTGATACCAGGTAAGAGCCGGCCTGATAGCCTCCATAATAATCATCGCCCCGAATAATCTGGGCCGGAAATTCCCTGGGTACGCGATCATAAAATACAATCGGAATCTGGTGGTCGGTAAACAACTTAAAATGTGAAAAATCCGTTGTGTACATCGTGGCAGACACTATCAGTCCTTCTACTCTTGCATCATAAAGAGTGCTGACCAACTCCTTTTCAAGAGAAATGGAATCATTAGACTGACAAATAATCAGATTGAAATTAGCCCCCCGAACCGTATTTTGAATGGCAGTTACCAGCGTAGATTGAAAATACATGGATATACGGGGTACAATAAGACCGATGGTATTGGAGTGACGGTTACGCAACCCGGCCGCCAGGGTATTGCGCCTGTAGCCCAGCTTATCCGCCATCTTTTTAACCTTCTTCTTGGTCTCTTTACTGATATAAGGGTGGTCTTGCAGGGCTCTGGAAACTGTAGAGGGAGAGACTTCTAAAGCTTTCGCAATATCAATGATAGTCGTTGAGGATTGTTTTGGCATTTTTTATTTAAGTAAGATCTTTTATAGGGTTTTTAGTACAACTTTTGTTGTACCAAGTCTCAAAAATATAAAAAAATATGATTTCCACCCTTTTATATTGGCTCGTCCACAAAAAAGGCATACATTTATGTTTCCTTAAACTAAAAAACTAAACCAATGCCTGCCCCAGATAAAAAGGCTATTTTAAAACGAGTGAACCAGACAGGGATCGTTCCGGAATTTTATCATGATGACCCTGAAGTTTGTAAAAATGTACTTAGAGCCTGCTATGAAGCCGGCGTTAGAGTAATAGAATATCTTGACAATGCCCCGCGAATACAGGACAATTATATTATGCTCAAAAAGTTTGTCCAAAAAGAATTACCTGATTTATATTTCGGGATTGGTAATGTAAAAGAAATAGATATGGCCCGCAAAGCCCTCGATTTTAACGCAGACTTTCTGGTGGGTTCTATTATTAATCCCGAGGTAGGAAATCTCTGTAAGGAACGCAATGTATTGTGGATTCCCGGATGTGCAACACCTACTGAGATCAATACCGCCCGAAAAGCAACAGCTACCCTGATCAAATTATTCCCTGCCGGAGCTATGGGAATGTCTTTTTTGAGATCGGTCAAACGCATTTTTCCTGATTTGATGTTTATGCCCTCCGGTGGCGTTTTACCCAATGCAGCCAGTATTATCCCCTGGCTTGAGTCCGGCGCTACCGCAGTAAACATGGGTCATCACCTGATCTCGGAAGAGATGCTGGCTCTGAATGATTTTTCCTATTTACAGGCACACCTGCGAAGGCTGATGAAAACCGTACGACAATGGCGAAAACAAAGCATTGCATAAGTAGAGACCGTTCATAAACCTTCTCTATCAATGCAACAACAAACCTGATATTTGCCGTAACTTTGCAGGCTAAATCATTTTTTGAGTGAAACAACGCAAAAGAAAAAAGTTTCTTGACCTTGGCTTGCTCAACAGAATTTTTCGCTTCGCGCTTCCCTACAAGAAGCAATTTATTCTTAGCGTTCTTTTAACTGTTCTGCTGGCCGTGGTAGCTCCCCTGCGCCCTTACCTTATCCAAGTCACCGTTGATAAATATATTTCCAACGGGCTGATCCGGATGGTGGTGTACATTACAGTGATACAGATCGGGCTGCTGCTTATTGAGTCTTTTATGCGTTTTGGATTTACCTATTTATCTCAATGGCTGGGGCAGGCGATTATCAAGGATTTGAGAAAAGTGGTTTACCGAAAAATTATCGGGCTAAACCTCCGTTACTTTGACCGAACCCCCATTGGAACCCTTACCACCCGTACGATCAACGACATTGAGGCCATCAACGATATTTTTTCCAATGGCCTGATCTCCATCATTGCCGATATCCTGATGATCCTGGCCATTCTACTCGTCATGCTGTTTACGGACTGGGGATTGACATTAATCAGTTTAAGTGTTTTTCCCATTTTAATTATTGCTACTTATCTTTTCAAGGAAAGTGTAAATAAATCCTTTTCGCGTGTACGTAATGCCATTTCTTCCCTAAATGCCTTCGTGCAGGAGCACATTTCCGGCATGTTCGTGGTGCAGGCTTTTTCTGCGGAAAAGCAGGAGCATGAGAAATTTGATCGCATCAACCGCGATTTACGCCAGGCAAACGTAGATGCTATTTTTGCCTATGCTGTCTTTTTCCCGGTTGTAGAAATCGTTTCTGCACTGGCCCTTGGTCTTTTGGTATGGTACGGGTCTTCCCAGGTGCTTTCTTTTCAGGGGTCAATAGGTACCATTATTGCCTTCGTCCTTTACGTGCAAATGCTTTTTCGTCCTTTGCGGAGCCTGGCAGATAAATTTAACACCCTCCAGATGGGAATGGTAGCCAGCGAACGGGTTTTTAAGGTACTGGACAATACCGATGAAATGCCGGATAAGGGTACACATGCCCCCGAGGTAGTAAAGGGCGATATCCTATTTGATAAAGTCTGGTTTGCCTACAAAGGAGAGCAATACGTACTAAAAGATATCTCTTTCCACCTGAAACCGGGAGAAACGATGGCGGTGGTAGGGGCAACCGGGTCAGGAAAAACCACGACCATCAGTATCCTCAACCGTCTCTACGAAATTAACAAAGGCCGCATTCTTATAGATGACGTACCGATACAGGACTACAAACTTAGCGCTTTACGCAACCACATTGGGGTAGTACTGCAGGATGTCTTTTTATTTTCGGGTTCTATACTGGATAATATAACCCTCAGAGATCCCAATATATCAAAAGAGCAGGTGGTCGAAGCTGCAAAGATGATAGACTTGCATGATTTCATTATGCAACTACCGGGTAAATACGACTTTAATGTTATGGAACGCGGTGGAATGCTTTCCATGGGGCAGCGGCAGTTGATCTCCTTTATACGGGCGCTACTGCATGATCCGTCTATTCTGGTATTGGATGAAGCGACCTCTTCTATTGATACAGAATCTGAACGGCTGATCCAGCGCGCCACCGAAAAACTCATTCATGACCGGACGGCCATCGTCATTGCACACCGGCTCTCCACCATCAGCAAAGCACATAAAATTCTGGTGATGGACAAAGGAAGGATTGTGGAAGCAGGCGACCATGAAAATCTTTTGCGACAGGAAGGCGCCTACTATCGTTTGTACAAAATGCAATTCAAGGAAAAAACAGCAGTCAGTAGGCAATAGCAATAGCGCCTTATATATTTATTTTCTTCCTGATATCTCCAGGCACGCCGTCTTTATTCACCAGGAAGGAAGTGGTTTTATACCGCACATAGTCCTTTGAAACATAAAGGAAGCCCTGGTAATCGTTATGGATACCCCAGGAATTTTTTACCATGTACCATTCTTTCCCATTCTGATCTTTGGCAATTCCCATAATTTGCATACCGTGATCATCCGTTGTGGAATAATTATCAAAGGCCTTTTGACGCATTTCCGGGGTAATGGAGCGCTCGGGTTCCGGTTTGCTGAACAAGTCTGCCTTCTGTTCACGCGTCATATTTTTTATCTGCATTTTGGGAACGTAAGCAATTCCATTCTTCCAGCTAAAATAAGGCTCGCTCACATCTGTACCCCAAGCCACGCTGTATCCGTTTTTAAGCGCATTGTCAATTACTTTGGTAATATCCTCCATGGGAATGTTCCAGTCCCACTGATAAGCCCAATTATCCGGAACCATCATCATGGCTTTTTCCCAATAAGGGGTGGAAGTCTGAGAAATAAATTCTACATAATTTTTGGGATTGATGCCTACAACCTCTTTTGCAAAGGTTTTAGGCGTATAGGTTTTGCCTTCATATTGAAAGGTCTTCGGAACAGGTCCAAAGTAAGCATCCAACACGTTGTTGAAAGCCACCTTCCAGTTGGGGGTCAGTTTGCCGTTCTTATTTTTAATAACCGCATCCAGCATGGCCTTCAATATGGCATTCATTTCTCCAAACTGGTTTATTGAGGTACCATAATTAAGCCCGGTATAAGCAGACTCAGGAATGGCGCCATACTTTGCATACATATTAATCACGTCATGAGGTTCGCCTCCCTGCCCCCAATTCAAACCGCCATGCATGCGCACATAATTGATTGCCTTCTCCATGTAAGCACAACGGGCTGTAAATATTTTTGACAAGGGAACCGGCTGCCGTCCCGCTTTGGCCATTTCCGAAGAAAGGAAAGAATTGGTGGAATAGCTCCAGCAAGTACCTGAAGCACCCTGATTTTCTACCGGAGTGGTTTCCACATCTATTACCGTGGTAAAATGAAACCCGGCTTTTGCATTTTCACTCTTGTTGTTAATCACCTTGTTCACCAGATCCACCTGCGAAAAAGCCGGAACAGACACGAACAGGATGAGCCCCAATAGGATAAACTTGTTTCTCATGCTTTGGCGTTTTTTTAGATTTGCAAATAAAAATCAGGGTAAAGTTAGAATTATTTTTACTTTTACCCTTAGCCCGGCCGGAAACGAGCCGGAAATCGCAATTTAAAAAAATTCTCAAAATCGCTATAAAATGTTTGAAATCAACCATCTTTCTCAAAACGGACTTGAAATTACGGCGTTAAGAAATACCGAAAACAATACACAGATTCACATTCTGCCTTCTGCCGGAGCGCTGTGGCATGGTTGGATTATCAATAGCAGGGGTAAGGAGACTAACCTCATTGACCATTACAAAGATGCAGCCGATCTATCGGCCAATTTATCAGACTCCCACAAGAGCGCCAACCTGAGCCCGTTTGCCTGCCGTATCCCTGAGGGAAAATATACTTTTGAGGGAAAACAATATGAATTTAAAAATAAATTCAAAGATGGAAGCGCTATTCACGGGTTACTAAAAGATAAGAGCTTTCGGGAAGAGAAATTGATTCAGAACGACCGCGAAGCTCGTATCCGTTTTATCTATAACTATCGACATGAAGATGCAGGTTACCCTTTTGATTATGATTGTGAAGTTACTTATATTTTAAATAAAGACAACCTGGTAACTTTAGAAACCCAGGTTACGAATGTATCGGATGAAATTATTCCTGTTGTAGATGGATGGCATCCTTACTTTACTACGGGATCAAAAATAAACGATTGCACCCTCCGGTTTTCCTCAAAAGAAGTAATTGAATTTGATGAGAAATTAATTCCCACCGGGAAACTCCTGCCCTACCGTGAATTTGAAAAAGCCACAAAACTGGAGGATATCGAACTGGATCATTCCTTTCTTTTAAATATGGAAAAGCCGCAGCCGCTGTGTTCCTTTTCAGACCCCAACAACCACATAACGCTACATCTTTACCCTGCTAAAAGTTACCCTGTTCTGCAAATCTATACGCCTCCTCACCGAAACAGCCTCGCAATAGAAACGCTGAGTGGCGCGCCCGATGCCTTTAATAATGGAATCGGACTGCTCCTGCTGCATCCCAAAGAAGCTAAAACTTTCTCCGTTTCGTTCCAGGTTGAGTTTTAACCCCTTTGGGAAGGAGGAATCCCTCTGTTATTTTGGCCCATCATCTCCCTGCTGCATCTGTTGTCCGCCCTGATCGGCCTGATTTTGGCTTTTATTGGAAAGTCGTTTAAAAAGCTGGAAGTTGCGCTTTCCAAAAGTATAACTGACATCCAGCCTCAATAAGCGTGAAGCCCTCTTAGACACGCTGTTTTGTACAAATACATCTGGGATGGTATAATCATATTCCCGCTTTCTGGTATTAAAGATATCTTGTGCTGTCAATGTCAAAGTAAGGTTTTTCTTTTCCAGAAAGCTTTTCTTAATGCCTGCATTCAGGTAACCAAAGTCACGGGTTGTACCCTGCGGGGTAGGTACAGGAGCATTATAATTGCCCTGCAACTGAAGGCTGAAATCTGCAGGCAAAGTCATTTCTGAAGTAAGCTTTCCAAACCAGCTGAATTTCTGATTGGAAAAATTTTGAGATTTCACATCGGCAGAAATATCGGTTTGAAACAGGTTGAAATCTGCCGTAATGTTCCACCACCTGGTCAAAGGCGTCTGAAGCGTTACTTCCCCACCATAAACATTATTGGAATTAGCATTGATGGCATAACTGATAGTCGTGTCTGCCGAATTGTTATATGGCTCGGTATAGGTTGTAATGTTGTTGTTGGTATTTCTGTAATACAAAGAAGCCATCAGGTTTGCCTGCCCGAAATACTTGCTGTAGTTTAACTCTAAGGAGTTGGTATATTCCGGTTTCAGATCGGGGTTTCCTTTTCTGAGGGACAAGGGGTTAGAATAGTCTATATAAGGAAAACGTTGCCAGAATCTCGGGCGTCTTACCCTCCGGGTATAGTTGAGTTGCAACTGGTCTTTATCAGAGAAACTATAGGTCAGATATGCCGTTGGATACAACCCTATCTTGTCATTTTGGGGTTTGAAATCCACTCCCTCGCTGGGGATGGAGCCTGCATAAATGTAATCCTCCGCACGAAGACCTACCTGGTATCCAAATTTATTGATCTCATTAGAATACTGCACATAAGCTGCATAAGTAGATTCTTTATAGTCAAAATCCGTGGAGAGAAGCGGGTTTTTAACATACTTGCCGGCGTCATCTAAATCATACAAGTCATAGGTACTGCTGGATTTATTGATGGAAGCCCTCAGTCCGGCTTCTAATTTGGATTTCTCAGTAAGCGGATTTTCATAATCTACCTGCCCTGAAAAATGATTCCCCGGGCCACTCTGAATGGTCTTTTGGGCAATTGGATCGGAAAGAGGGTCTCCATTGGGGTCAAAATATTGTGTATTGGTGCTTCCAATAGCAGGAGGGCTGTTAAATTTCCTCAGGCTGAGATCGGCAGTCAACTTATGGCCTTCTTTTTGAAAATCATGTTTGTAACCCAAATCACCGGAAAGAAATCTAAATTTACGGCTGCTCACGGTTTGGCTTTCACCGGTTGAATCCAGGTCTTTACCACTGTTCAAATACCTGCTGTTGACCGTCTGATTCCGGTTAAAATCACCTCCTCCCAGGCCCCCGCTAAAAGAAAGGGTATTCCGGTTGTCCAGCAGATAATCAATGCCAATACGTCCCATTTGAAAAGCGCCTTTATTTTGTCCAACAGAATTTTGATCCAAAAAAGTATTGTTAAATAAATTCTCACGCGTTAACTCCGTTGTGGTGGGCGAGTTACGATAATGCCGAAAATAGCTCAGGGAAACATTAAACGGATTTTGATACATGCTTATATTTCCCCCCAGGTTATAGCCTTTCCGGGTGTCTGCGCCAGCCCGAAGCATCCCGTTAAAGCCGGGAGTCCGGTTTTTCTTCAAAATAACATTAATGATACCGGACTGCCCCGATGCGGGATATTTAGAAGAAGGGTTGGTAATCACTTCTATCCGGGCAATATCCTCAGCGGGTATTTCATCCAGAGACAAAGGCGAAGTTTTCCCATCCACATAAATGGTGGGCGAACCGTTACGCAATGTAACATCTCCGTCCATGTCCACGTTTACCCCAGGTACTTCTTTTAAGACATCGGTGGCATCTCCACCAACGCTGGTCAGGCTTTTAGAAACATCAAAAACCTTTTTATCAAGCTTCATCGTATAGGCAGGTTTCTGAGCGGTTACGTCCACTCCTTTTAGGGTTGTAGAAGTAGCCAGTAATCCAAAGTTTCCGAGATCTTTGGACATCGACTTGGGAGAAAGTGAGAAAGGTTTATAAATAGCATCATAACCCAGGAAATTGACTTTGAGAACATATTCGCCACTTGCCAGATTTTGTATGTTAAAATCTCCGTTTTCTTTGGTCAATGCTCCGGTAATCGTACTTGAATCGGAAGGCTTCAATACGGAAACAGTTGCAAAACCCACTCCTTTCTGGCTGGCCTTGTCCACCACTTTTCCATACACATGGCCGTTTGCAGGCCTGTCTCCTCCGCTAAAATGTTGTCCCTGTGCCTGGGAAAATAGGGGGAAACACCCAATAAATGCAACTATCGCAATTAGCTTTTTCATGGCTTTTATGTAATTTTCTCTATGAATAAGTTCAGTAATAAATTTCTTCAAATTTCTAACCGCAAAAGTATTGAGGCTGAATGTTAATCACTGTTAAATTGTGATGGATGGACAAGCTAAGAACGTATATTGGTCAAAGCAGGACGCTTTTTAACGTTACCTTAACTCCACAGGAAAAGACTACGCCAATTGTGTGATTAAAACCTGTAACAACCCGATGATAAATCCTAAAACACCACCAATTATTTCAACAAAGCGAAATTCTTTTTTCATGATGCCATTTAGAATTTCTTCCAGTTTATCAGAGGAGAATCCCGATACCTTAGCAGTCACAATCTTTTCAAGATCCAGTTCATCCTTATGGCTTGCCACATACTTATTAATGAGCTCGGGTAAAAGGTCTTCCATTTCTCCAACCAAAACCGTTTTTATTTTTTCAATTGTGCCATCGCCAATAAACATTGCTAAAATCGGCATGGTCTCCGGTAATTTATAACGCAGATAATCTTCTATGCGCTTTGCGATATCAGGCAGGATGGATCGGATTTTTTCGGGATTGGTCAGTTTCCTGGCAATATCGTCAAAAGAAAGCAGTTCATCGGCTACCAGTTTTCCCAACTTTTCCGCAAATTGTTTCTGTCTCTTTGGAAAAATCCCCTGTAAGGTGAAAAATCCCAATTTTAACGGTTCACGTGGATGAAAAAGCATTTTAATAGCAATCAGATTGGTTATCCATCCAATAAATGCAGAAATAATCGGGATTAAATAAATAAGCATATTGCCGTCTGTCCGTTAAATTTGAGATGCAAAGAAAATAAAAAATGCAGTAGCAAGCGCTTTTAAGAAAAACTATTTGGAGGATGTGACTGAAATACTTTATTTTTGCATCCCCGAAATGGTGGCTGTAGCTCAGTTGGTTAGAGCACTAGATTGTGGTTCTAGGGGTCGTGGGTTCGAATCCCATCAGCCACCCCCAAAAAGGACAAGTCAAAAATTTTGAACTTGTCCTTTTTTTGGATACATTCGCAGGATATTTAACTCTTAACAAGATGACAATGAAAGCGCTTACTTTAATTACAGCTCTACTATTTTTAGGATTGACCGCCTGTAATAACGCAGGGAAAAACAACGATAATAGCACCTCCGATTCTATGCAAATGGGAGCAACAGACAACCATCCCATGAATTCTTCTAATTCAGAAGCAATGCCCGCAGTGCCGGCAGAAGCAAAGGTGTATTTCAAAAACCTGAAAGATGGCCAAACCGTTTCCAACCCGTTTAAAGTGGAGATGGGCGTGGACGACATGAAGGTGGAACCCGCAGGAGAAGTTGAAGCCGGCGCCGGACATCACCATATATTGATTGATGCCGGAGACTATATGGCTGAAGGAACCGTGATTCCTGCGGACACAAACCACTTGCACTTTGGCAAAGGCCAGACAGAAACCGAACTCAGCCTCCCTAAGGGAAAACACCAGCTGACCCTGCAATTTGCCGATGGCCTCCACCGGTCCTACGGCAAACAATTGGCAAAATCTATTGAAATTACGGTGAAATAAATTTATGATATCAATTCATGGTAGAGACGATTCATGAATCGTCTCTACCATCATTTTACCACCTTTTCTATCCGGGCCAACCGACCTTTTTTCGTCACCCCTTCAAAAACCACCCGAATACGCCTGGTAATGTCTGAATTGTAAAAGGCAATCTTCAATTGATGATTAATGCTGTCTATTTTCAATTCAGGATTCCAATATAAAGTGGCGCGATTATCAGGGAGCTCATTTATTCTTTTCTTTACTGCATAATCGGGGGAATAAAACTGCCGGACAAGGGTATATCCCACCAGCGCTTTCTTTTCAAAACCCGCCCCGGGATTAAAGTGTCGATCGCCGCCTTTACGCGTGTAGATAGCTATGGCCCCATCCGCCCCGCCGAAGCCCCCCATGAACGGGGGCCGATATACCTTAATGAGGGCAATATCATCTACCGGAATATTCATAATCTGCTCAATATCCACAGGTACTTCATCCAAAAAAAATCCGGGTGTACCTCCCCGCCATCTCACGCTGGGCTGTGCCGGATTAGCCCCAATCATCAAACCCGGAACACGTCCAACCAGAAACTGCAATATATTGGTATAAGGCAGCGTTTTATCAGTCAGGTCAAAAGTATATCCATTGTCGCTCTTAAACATGCCACTGGTATAGCGTTCTTCTACGCTTTTTTCCTTCGGTATCCGTGTTGCAGTCACTTCTACCTCCTTTAGCAAAATGCTCCGGTTGCTGATGTACTGGTCGGTTTGGTTACGCTGTCCGGCCAATTCAAGGGAGTTTCTCAGTGTAGCTGTAGGAAGGAGTTCAGACGGACGAATCCGCTGACCCAGTAAAGTATATGCCGTTTGTGGCCCTTTGGAAAACTCCACCTGCACGGACTTTCTTTTATGAAGCGTGTCCTGCGCTTTATAATAAAGAAAAGCGGTATCCAGAAAGTTTAAATGGTCAATCTTAAAGAAGCCGGTAGGCTCCGCTGCGCCGGATATAAAATAGGTAGTAGAATCAATAGGCGTACGCAGCATCATAGAAATACTACCCGTTTTTACCGGGCCTTTCTTATCTACTATTCTACCAAGAAAATGAAGTTCATTGGGCTCGGGAGGATATTTTATCTCAGGATATTTCTGATGCAACAGATGCTCCCATTTAAAACGACGCCACCCATTGGTAAGCATAACCAGATCCAGCCCATGCGCCGTCGCACTATCCTCTGACTGAAAATACCAGGCCGGATTGTAAACATACCCTTTGATATCCGCAGTTAAAAGCAGGTGAGAAACAATATTATCCTGACTTTCAGCTTGTATCACCAGGTCTGCATCCGTTACCGCTACTGAGAAATTCCCTTTCAGGCTATCGGGTAAAGAGACCGAATATACATTTCTTCCTCTGGCAGCCAGAGAAACGGTATCTAAGTCTAACTTTAACGGCAGCCTTGCTTCTTTATTTTTAATAAATACCAGTCGCTCTGCCAGTGGCTGACCGTCATCTGTAAACAGGGTAACCTGGAGAATACCGGCGGGATCATTTTTTAGTGGAATCAGTCCTCCGGTATATCCCTGTCCAAAGTCAATATTAGCAAAATAAACCAAATGACCTCCAAGCTGCGCCGCCAGTTTGAGTTGATTATTATCGGAGGCAACTTGCTCTCTTTTCTTAACCTGAAAAAATACTTTTTGGTTGCTGGCTTTAATAAGACGCAAAGTGACGCCATAGGGCCGGGCAGCAGGAAGGTCAAAAATCTTTGTTTTTCCATTATCATCCGTCATAACGGCCTTATAACTTTCTCCCGGCTTGGGCATAAAGGAAAAACTGCCCATCCCATCGTGAACAGAACGAATGGTATCCAGAATACGGTCTTCCTTATTTTTAATAACCCCACTCACCCTTGCCGGATAGCCATCCTGATTGATCGCCTTGAAAGCTACCACACTCCGGATAGAATCCACCAGGTCTCCTCCTTCCGGAAAGAATTGAACCGCAAAGTCAGAAACAACAGTATCCACAGGAGGGAGCAGGCTGTCTTTTTTACCAAGCGGTTTATAGATGTGGATATCTCTGTTAAACAAAAAAGCCGGGTCAAAATTTCGCATCCATTGTGTATAGGCGCGTATGCGATAATCGCCGGCAGGGAAATCAGGATCAAGTTTAAAATCTCCATAAGCCCCACCCTCTTTAATCGGGCGTTTGTTACTCATAAGTACTTTGCCCTTCTTATTGAGCAACTCCACATATAAAATAGTGCTTAATGCCGTAGGTTTTCGATCCAGCGTAACGTAGGCTTTATACCATATCGTTCTACCGGAAGCATAATAATCTTTGTCAAGCTGAAGATATACCTTTTCCTGTGGGAAATGCCGGGTAAACATATCCAGAGCCTCCAGCAGCCGCTCTTTCAGCGGCTTCCCGGGAAGAAAAGCCATCCCCAGCCCAAGGAATAAAAAAAGAACGGCCGAAAAGTGAAATCTTTTTGCTTTCATTGACAGATATAAAGGTAATAAAAAAACAACTACCCATACGTCATTGAATCTCTAATTCAGATTCCAGATTTTAGATTAACATGTTATTCCTTACAAACCCTCCAGTTCAAATACCGCACTTTGCGCCCGGCCTCCTATAGGGGCATGAATACCTGCCTTCATCAAATAACTTCCCGAATAAACATGACCGGACTCCGGACATCTTGACTTTTTCCCTTCTGGCAAATTAATCTCTTTTACCCGATAACGTTTATTTGGGTCCAGCCCATCCAGGTGTATAGGCGGGTTTACCGGATTCAAAATATCGTGCATAGAAAAGGTATAGGCTACTGCCCGTTTTTTATCTTCAGAAACGTACATGAGCGCAGCCCGGTTACCTTCATAAGGAGACACCAACCGATAGACATCTCCATGCCAGACTACGTCTTTTATGTGATTATAAACTTTCACTGCATCCCGGATAAATTTAAGTTCCGAATTTTTTAGTTTATCAAATTGCATATCAAATCCCAATTTCCCCATCATTGCGACATCAATTTTAAACTTTAAGGAATAATCCCCCGATTCGGTTACATGCGCGCAAGTAGCAATAGCCGGATATAAATAGGAATAGCCCCATTGGATCATGATCCGGTCCATGGGATTGGTGTTGTCGCTGGGCCAAAATTCTGTAAAATACCTTAAAGCGCCGTAATCAACCCGGCCTCCTCCTCCTGAGCAAAGCATCATCGGGAGATGCGGATATTGCCGTCTTACCCGTTTCATTACCTTGTACAATCCTTCTACATAATTGACATAAATCTTAGACTGATCCCTGCCCAGATAAGGGGAATATTCGTTAGTGAAAATACGGTTGCAATCCCATTTAAAATAAGCAATTTGAGGATTTTGAGCCATCAAACTATCTATTATGCCAAAGACAAAATCCTGTACCTTGGGATTGGTTAAATCCAGGACAAGCTGGTTGCGATGATAATTTTCAGGCCGGTTGGGGAGTTTGATAATCCAGTCCGGATGCTCATGATACAACACACTTTGGGGATTTACCATTTCGGGTTCTATCCAGATACCAAATTTAAGTCCTCTGTCGGCCGCCTGTTTTACGAGGTAACCAATTCCATGGGGGAGTTTCTTCTTATTCACCTGCCAGTCTCCGAGGCCTGCATGGTCGTCATTTCTCGGATATTTATTGCCAAACCAACCGTCATCCAACAAAAACATATCTACGCCTATTTCTTTGGCCTGATCAAAAAGATGCACCAGTTTATTCTCATTAAAATTAAAATAAGTGGCTTCCCAGTTGTTCAGCAAAGTCAGCCGTGATCCGTTTCCATCCAAAATACCATAACGCCTCGCCCAGCGATCTATATTTCGCGTAGCCAGCCCTTTTCCACTCGCGCTGTACGTAAAAATAAAGGCCGGTGTAATAAAACTGCTATCCGGTTTCAAAGTATAATCGGAAGCATAGGGATTGATGCCCGGGATAATGCTCAGCCGATCCAGATTGTCAACCTGAAAAGACAACCTGAAATTGCCACTCCAGGCCAGCGTACCCGCCAAAACATGTCCGGCATTCTCACTCGACGGCCGTTCGGTAGAAAGCATAAACCCCGGGTTCTCATATTTGGTGGCCCGGGTTCCCAATTTGGAGTCAATCACCTTCAGTCCGGAAGTTAACTCACTCTCCTGCATCTGCATTTCTTTGGCCCAGTCGCCATGAAACTGAGTCAGCCAATAATGTGAAGCCTCCAGATACAAATTAGCCGATGCAAACTCGTGTAAAATGACCGGAGCTTTTTCCTCATGCCGGATCACACTCCAGGTTTTGATCACATTTTCTTTTTGAAAAGCTTTGTAAAACAGAGTAACCTCAAAGGGATATTTGGGATCTTTCAGTTCAATCTGAGTAAGTTGAATATCGTCAGATAAGGCTTTTGTCTGATGGCTCACATATTCCAGGTTCAAAGAGGGGTTTCCATCGGCATGCGTTACCCGAAGAGCGGTATTTAAACGGCTGGCCATCCCGGCAGTGCTATACGCCTGAAGATCGTCCTCTACCAAGAGACCCGCATAATCCTTTTCGCCGGTCAGCGTCTCCCCCAGATAAGCCTGACAAAGATGTTTATTCTTAACTTTTAAAATAAGAGCTACCTTCTTAGTCTGAATAACAATTGGTTCTGCTGATTGTGCAAAAACAAAGGTACCGATAAGCAGGTGTATAACCAGAACAAACGTAAATTTTTGACCTATCCTCATTTTGTTTTATTTTTCTATTAACAATTCAGAAATAAAGGTAGGAATAATTTTACCTGAATTCTCGGAGAATTGGACAAAACTGCGCTCCTCGTCATTTCAACCGAAAAAGGATTGTGCAGCGAAGCAAGCAATTCTTTAGAGTGGAGAAATCTCATAAATAATATTGTACCCGAAGTTAGATCATTGTTCTGAACTAATAAGATTCCTCCGCTTCAACTACCTTTTCCAGCCGGTCCGGATAATCTGTGATAATTCCATCTACTCCCATTTTTAGCAGCGTCTTCATTCTGTCCTGTTTATTTACTGTCCAAACCAGTACTTCCATCTTTTCCTTATGGCATTCTTCTAAAAATTTAGGATTTACCAAAGAATAATGGGGGTTGTAAAAAGCCGGTACAAATCCCATCGTTTCAATATTTTGTTTAACCGTTTTATTGGGATCACCGGTCAGATAACCCAACGGAATACCAGGATGTGTCTGATGTAAAACCTGCAGGGGCCGCATGTCAAATGACTGGATAATCAACCGGCCTTTAATCCGTTTTAGATAGGGCTTTAGTACCTTCATCATGATCTTCATGAATTCTTCAGGAGCAGGTTGTTCAAAACCATCCGTATTGGGATTGGATTTTATTTCCAACAAATAAATAACCGGGGCATAATGATGAGCGGCGGTAAAGATTTCTACTGAATCAATCATCTCCGACAACAGAGGAGCATACGTTTTCATTCGCTGCTGCTCGGGGAAAGCAGGGTAGTCTTTTTCCCCAATAATAAACTTTCGGATATCCGGATAGTTCATCTGATAAAAGGTATAGTTTTTTCTTTCTTCATTGGTAATATCAGCACCATCGGGTTTTGTAGTGTAAGCAGGGGTGAAGGAATTGTCATGGTAAACCACCACCTTTTTATCCTTGGTAATGTGCACATCAAATTCAATGGTATTGGCGCCTACCTCAATCCCTTTTTTAAAAGCAGGGATGGTATTTTCCGGCATCAGGCCACGCGTTCCCCTATGCCCGACCTTAAAGAAGGAAATGTCTTTTGTACTTACTTCCCCGCTCTGCCGGGCAGGTTTCATTGTAGCACAGCCGCCAATAATAAACACGGAAAGGAGAATTAAAGATAGCAACAAAGGGAATTTTTTCATGGGTAGTTTTTAAAAGGGGTTAATATTAATATAATTTTAGGTCGCAGTTTCTGCTTGCAATTCATAGCCTTTTGCAAGTTTTGTAAAATCAATTAACTGCTTTTGCTTCCATTCTTCATCTTTATTCAGTTCTCTCTTCATGATTTCAGCCACCATCGGCGCCATTCTAAGGGCGGCCTTCGAATCCAGGAATAGGATCCTGAACCTGCGACACAAAACATCTTCCACCTGCCGGGCCATTTCCCTGCGCACCGCCCATACGACTTGGGCCTGCGTTTGTGGCCAGGCTGCATCCAGTTTCTTTTCCCATCCAGGATGTGCCTCTATTAAAGCTTGTATCGCTTCAGAATCAGCGCCATAAATATCCCAGCCCGCCGTACTGCTGCTCTCCTTCCAGCCATGTATCTTTAAGGTGGTCGTCTGACAATTTTCAGGAGGTAATTTTCCGGTCTCTGCGGCTTTATTTACCGTATCCTCTCCCATTTTGCGATAGGTCGTCCATTTTCCACCTGTAATGGTAATCAGCCCGGCGCTGCTCACCTGCAGGCTGTGATGCCGTGAAATATCTTTGCTTGATTTTCCTTCTCCGTGATCTGGCAGAGCCAAAGGCCGCAAGCCCGCGAACACGCTCAGCACGTCCCTGCGGCCAGGCGCAGTCTTTAAATATTTTCCGGCATTCCTGAGAATAAAATCCACTTCTTTTTCCAGAGCTCTTGGTTCTAAAGTATGTTCTTCGAGCGGTGTATCGGTGGTGCCCATGAGCAAATGATTATGCCAGGGAACCAGAAACAGCACCCGCCCGTCATCCGTTTTGGGGATCATCATGGCAAACTCCGTGGTATGTAGATATTCCGGAGGCAATACCAGATGCACCCCCTGGCTGGGTTGCACCGTTTGTTCTTTTGTGCCCGTGTCCATTTCATGTATTTCATCCACAAACACGCCTGTGGCATTAATAACGACCTTTGCCTTTGCTCTATAACTCTCCCCGGTTTCCCTGTCAACCACATTTACCCCGGCTATTTTCCCCTCCTCATTTTTAAGCAACTCTTTCACCCTAAAATAATTTAGCACCGTACCGCCCTGATCTTCACAGGTTTGAGCAAGCGCCACGGCCATCCGGGCATCATCAAACTGGCCATCGTAATACAGAACTCCTCCTTTCAGATGTCTTTTGTCAATCCCGGGCATCTTGTCAAGTACCTTTGTCCGGGAAAGCCATTTGGAATGGCCAATGTTTTCCTTTCCGGACATCCAATCGTATAATTTAAGACCTGCATAATATTTTATCCGCTCCCAAAGGGAATAAACAGGGATGATAAAGGCCTGCCGGCGAGCCAGGTGAGTTGCATTCTTCAAAAACAACCCCCGCTCCCGGAGCGCTTCCAGCACCAGGCTGACATTTCCCTGCTCCAGGTAGCGCACCCCGCCATGAACCAGTTTGGTACTTCTGCTGGAAGTGCCTTTTGCAAAATCGGCCTGTTCCAGCAACAGCGTCTTGTAGCCGCGCGAAGCGGCATCCACTGCCACCCCCAGGCCGGTAGCGCCTCCGCCAATAACCACTATATCCCATTCTTTAACTTCCCTCAATTTATGAATTGACCTTGCTCTTTCCATATATTGAAATATTATGAAGGTAAAAGTAATATTTTTATTTCCCTTAGAAAAATAACAATGAAAGATAACGAAAATAATCGAAACTTTTACTGAAAAATACAATCAAAACCCGTATTATAGCAGCATAAAAGCAAAATAACAATGTCCACGATTGCCAGCAGACATCAAACCATCCTGAATAAACTGGAAAAAGAAGGTGCTGTACAGGTTCTTGCTCTGTGTCAGGAACTGAAGGTTTCCGCAGTGACCATACGCAAAGACCTAAAACTTCTTGAAGACAAAGGGTTATTATTTCGTTCTCATGGCGGTGCATCGCGGTTCAATCCTTACATTAATGAGCGACCGGTCAACGAAAAAGAAAACATCCGGGCTAATGAAAAGGGCAGAATCGGACAAATGGCAGCGAGCCTTATTTCCGGGGATAATGCAATAATTATTGCCTCTGGCACCACGGTGCTGGCGCTTGCCCGCCACATCCAGCCCAAAGCGCCCCTCATCGTCATCACAGCCTCGCTCAATGTAGCCCTGGAGCTTAATAAACACCCTGAATTGGAAGTACTGCAACTGGGAGGCACCCTGCGAAAAAGCTCCTTTTCCATTACCGGCCCCTACGGAGAAAATATGCTAAAGAACTTTTCCTGTAATAAACTGTTTCTCGGTATCGACGGCCTGGATCCTGACTTTGGGATCACAACTACCAGCCTTCAGGAGGCCCACCTGAATCAAAAAATGATCGCTGCCGCTCAAAAGACAATCGTCCTGGCAGATTCGAGCAAATTTGGCCGCAGAGGGTTCGGCAAAATATGCGACCTTGATGAAATTGATCAGGTAATAACCGATACGGAAGCGCCGGAACATTACATCAACCTTCTGAAAGAAAGAGGAATTGAGGTGATGCAGGTATGACCGGTCACTTCAGTTTCGCCAGTGATGGCAACTTCTATTTAGTTAAACCGGTTGGCTTTAAATCCAATAAATTTCCATAGAAGAGCCTACCGGAAACAAATTTGGCGCCCCTGTATCCAGAAGCGCCAATCCATTTACCATCCTTAACCGTACCGGAAAAACTACCGGCCCCCCAACCCATTTAAGGAAAGTTAATTCCCCCTGATAGATTTCAGCCTTCGATAGAGCCAATTAATAACTTTCCTGGAAGTCCTTTTCTCTATAAAGGGAGCCAGTATTTTATAAGAAATTTTATTAACATGGGGACCCGGGAAAACGGCAAACGAACGGAACCCGATTTCACTCAGTTTTTTCTCAATTTCCCTGTCAGTATATTTATACCTGATCATCCTGAAATACATGAAAAAGATAAAGGACTCTTCTCTTTCCGTCAGATTACGACAAGCTCGCGGACTAAGGGAAGCCCTGTTTTCATCCAGGAACTGCCGATATCGGTTAATAACAAAAACAAAAGAGGCGATCATATTTCGGTTTTTTTTCGGGCTTGAATAGTCACGCATCAGAGAATTTTCGCTTCTTCTGTGCTTTACCAGGTCGTGATTCAGGGTAACTATTTTTTTTGCTTTAAGGACAGCCTCCAAAAGAAAAACACCATCTTCCAAAATGTATCCTTCAGAAAACTTCAAATTATTTTCCTTAATAAACGCACGGCGGATACAGGTTTTCCATACAAAAACAGGAAAATATACCTCAGACAAAAAATCATCAGGAGCATAAAGGACCAGTTGAGGAGAATAGGAATGACTGCAAAACCACAGATCGGCCGCCTCCTGTTCTATACTTTTTAACATAAAAGAGAATGCATCCTTCCTCAACATATCATCTGCATCTAAAAACAAAATATATTCCCCGGAGGCAAGCGCCAGGCCCCTGTTCCTTGCTGCAGAAACGCCTTTATTCTCCTGTGAGCAGTACTTAAAATTGAGGAAGCAGTCATTAAATTTCTGAATAATATCGGGGCTGGAATCTGTTGAACCATCATTAACCACAACTATCTCATATAGATTTTGATCTATATCCTGGTCCAGAATAGATTTAAAAGT
>CAYRBD010000022.1:0-38474 GCA_964422465.1 uncultured Chitinophagaceae bacterium | reverse complement strand
GTTTTTTCTTCGTCAACCTTTTCTTCCTTGGCAGCTTCTGCTTTCGGTTCTTCTATTTCAGCGTCTTCTTTTTTGGGTTCCTCTACTTTCGGTTCTTCCTTTTTGGGATCTTCCGCTTTAGGCTCCTCTGGTTTAGCTTCAGTAACTGTTTCTTTTTCAGCACTTTCATCTTCAGCAGTTACCGGTTTGGCTACAGCCTGAGCCGCTTGCTTTTCTTTTAATTTGGCTGCCTGGTGATTTTCCCGTCTTTTCAACACCTTGTCTTCATGCTCTTTAAGCCACTGATCAAACTTCTCATTTGCAGTTTGCTCGTCAAAGAGCCCCAGTTTCACCCCTCTTTTCAAATGTTTGAGGTATAATACCCCTTTGAATGAGAGGAGTCGGCGTACGGTATCGGTAGGCTGTGCTCCTTTCTGTAACCAGTGTAAAGCACGGTTTCGGTCAAGCTGTACGGTAGCAGGAACGGTTAATGGATTATAAGTACCAATCTTCTGGATAAATTTTCCATCACGGGGAGCGCGTGAATCGGCTACGACAATAAAATAGAAAGGTTTTTTCTTTCTCCCTTTGCGTTGTAATCTGATTTTTACAGGCATAAATAATTGAGATTATTCTTGCGAGTGAATAAATATGGTTTAATGCGGCAAAAGTATATTATTCTTTAATGAAACAGAAATTTAAATCTTTTATTTAAGTAAAAACTTGGTTAAATGTTACATTCCAAATCCCCGGAGCCCTTTGCGTCCTCCGGAGGAGTTCATTTGTTTCATCATTTTCCGCATCTGGTCAAATTGTTTGAAAAACTGGCTGATTTCTTCCGGCTTTTTGCCACTCCCTTTGGCAATACGGAGACGACGGCTGCCATTGATAACCTGCGGGTTTTTTCTTTCATAAGGAGTCATGGAATCAATGATGGCTTCCACTCCTTTGAAGGCGTCATCGCTTATGTCAATATTTTTAATGGCTTTTCCCACACCGGGCATCATGCTGAGCAGGTCTTTGATGTTGCCCATTTTCTTGATTTGCTGAAGTTGCCCTTTAAAATCTTCAAAGTCAAACTGGTTTTTTCTGATTTTCTTTTCCAGCTTCCGCGCAGCTTCTTCATCATATTGTTCCTGTGCTTTCTCTACGAGGGTGGTGATATCTCCCATGCCGAGAATACGCTGAGCCATCCGATCGGGGTAGAAAACATCCAGCGTGTCCATCTTTTCTCCACTGCTGACAAACTTGATGGGCTTATTTACGGTGTATTTGATGGAGAGCGCAGCACCGCCCCGGGTATCGCCATCCAGCTTAGTCAATACAACCCCATTAAAATTGAGCCGGTCGTTAAAGGCTTTTGCCGTGTTCACTGCATCTTGTCCGGTCATAGAATCCACCACGAAAAGGATTTCACCGGGCTGTATCGCTGACTTAATGTTTGCCACCTCTGTCATCATGACTTCATCTACTGCCAGTCGGCCTGCAGTATCTATAATCACGGTATTGTATCCTTTTTCTTTTGCTTCCTCTACTGCTTCTCTGGCGATAGTTACCGGGTCTTTGGATTCTTCTTTTGAAAACACGGGAACATTGATCTGATCGCCCAGTACTTTCAACTGGTCGATAGCTGCGGGCCGGTAAACATCGCCGGCAACCAACAGCGGGCTGCGCCGTTTTTTGGCTTTCAGGTAGTTGGCCAGTTTGGCAGAAAAAGTGGTTTTACCCGACCCCTGAAGGCCGGCAATCAAAATAACGGAAGGATTACCGTCCAGGTTGATGGGTTCCTCTGTTCCTCCCATCAATTCTGTGAGTTCATCCTGAACGATTTTTACCATTTGCTGACCGGGCTCTACAGATTGGAGCACCCGGGCGCCCATGGCTTTATCTTTTACCGTGTCGGTAAATTCTTTGGCAATTTTATAGTTGACATCTGCATCTACAAGCGCCCGGCGGATTTCTTTTACGGTGGTGGCTATGTTAAGGTCTGTGATATGCGCATGGCCACGCAGTTGTTTGAAGGCTGAATCCAGCCGGTCTGAAAGAGAATCAAACATAATAATTTCCTTAAGTAGTAAAATTTAGAAAAAAAATCACCCTGCTAATTTTACAGTATGCTGTGCAAAGTTATTGCAATGGGGGAGAATGACAAAAACAAGATGTTTTTGCTATTCTATTGAACAATAATATCTACTCCTATATGGAAACCACTTGCGAACATACTGGGCGTCCCGATGAACTTGTTCCCGTTGCTTAATTTCCAGTGTTTTTTCTTTAGCCCAAGCCGATAGGCTGCATGAGCACCTATGAAAAAATACAGATATGTGTTAGTAGACCATCTTTATAGTTGACTGAAAAGTTCAGATAAGAATAGTTTTCTGTAGCTAAATGTCGCTCACCATCGAAATTATTTAATGCATTTTCAAAAGAAGGAGGTTTTTTGAGTGGTTAAAGAGTTGAAGACGGTAATCTTTATTTCCCAATTTTGAAAGAGAAAAAAGAAAGCGACCTCCGATATGCACAAAGTGTGGGAAAGAGGTCGTTTGCAGTCTAACTTTTTTGGTGAAACTACGTTTAGGAAGTTAAGGACAGGCTAATACGTATAAAACTCTCAGGTTACCAAATTTTGCTACTTGTTAATTGCCATCTTATCAATCTCCTCCCAGGTATTTTTTCAGCAATTTGCTTCTGGAGGTGTTGCGTAGTCTGGTAATTCCTTTGTCCTTGATCTGACGGACCCGTTCCCGGGTTAGCCCGTATTTTTTACCGATGTCTTCCAGAGACATTTGGTTGGTCAGCCCGATGCCAAAGTACAATTTGATGACTTCTTTTTGCCGGTCGGGAAGGGTATTGAGTGAACGCTCTATTTCCAACTTCAGCGATTCGGTGTAAGTCATTTTGTTGTCTGTACTTTCCATATTGGTACTTTCCAGTACATCCAGCAAACTGTTTTCTTCTCCTTTTTGAAAAGGAGCATCTATAGAAAGATGGCGTGTGGAGACACTCATAGTGGTTTCTACATCGCCAATTTCCAGTTCGAGCAACGATGCGAGTTCATCCGGGGATGGCGCCCGTTCATATTCCTGTTCCAGGGCAGCAAAGGCTTTGTTGATCTTGTTGGACAAACCTACCTTATTTAACGGCAGACGGACAATCCGGGATTGCTCAGCCAAGGCTTGTAGTATAGATTGACGAATCCACCACACGGCGTAAGAAATAAATTTAAACCCCCGGGTTTCATCAAACCTTTGTGCCGCTTTGATCAAACCCAGGTTTCCCTCATTAATCAGGTCGCTTAAGGACAATCCCTGGTTTTGGTATTGCTTGGCTACAGAAACTACAAAACGCAAATTGGCTTTGGTTAACTTCTCTAACGCAGAGCGGTCCCCTTGTTTAATACGAATCGCTAATTGCACTTCTTCTTCAGGGGTGATTAAATCTACTTTACCAATTTCCTGCAAGTATTTTTCCAGAGACTGGGATTCCCGGTTGGTAATAGATTTGGTAATCTTTAATTGTCGCATCGACATAGGTTGTTCAAATTACATAACTGCCCCTCCATTAAAGAAAGCATTGCTAAAACCTTTTAGGTTCCTGCAGAAAGCACCTTCATGGGAGGCATACGATTGAAAAGTTAGGGTTAAGATGACGTTAAATGTTTTTTCGGCTCACAAATATAGGAATATTTTTAAATTTTCCAAAAAATGTAGTTTTTTTTATAATTTCTCTCAAAAGGATTTAGAAAAATTAATTTCTATTTTCTTTTGCTCCTTCTTTTTGATCAAAAATGTAATTTGTGGAAATTCGGAATAAAAAAATTTTGCCTGAATAAAATATTTTCTATACTTGCAGAAACTAATTGAGCCGGGACTCTGATTTTTACCTCTTAATGAAGCGCTAACTATGTCGAAGAAAATACCATATACGTTGGAATATACAGTACGTTGTTCCCCCCACATACTTTTTGAGTTCCTGGCAACAGCATCGGGGCTACAGGAATGGTTTGCCGAAGAGGTTAAAGTTCATGAAGATGTTTTTTCTTTTTTCTGGAACCAGTCTGCGGAAAATGCGCTCGTGGTGGAAACAACGCCGGATGAGTTGGTGCGCTACCGCTGGGAGGAGGCTCCTGAATCGGAGTACTTTGAATTTAAAGTGAAACGTTCGGAAGTGACAGGTGAAACGGTTTTATTGGTTACAGATTTTGCCGAAAAGGAAGAAATAGCGGATCAAAGTCGCCTGTGGGATGCACAATTGAAAGAACTTTTCCATAGGATAGGCGCCTAATTTTTAGAATATTGGAAAGAAGGTCGTTGTGCTCTTTGAGCAATCCGGAGATAGCGGTCTTTTTTTAGAAATTTAAAATAGGCAAACAGCGCCGCCGGTGGGGTTACCAGCACCATATAACCCGGATGACCAGTGGTTAGAACCAGGATAGTAGAAACAATGGCCAGCGCGATACCAATGAGGTAAACCACGTTGGAAATTACATGCGATATTTCATAAATACTGTTTTCCCGTTCCTCTTCCGAGACCATCAGAGCTTTGGTCTTGTTCATCATCAGCCTGGCTTCCAGAGAAATGACGCCATGCGTGTAAACTTTAATGGTTTTGGTTTCTCCACTTTTCAACTGGCCGGCTAAAAAGCCGTTGACCAGGATATCTATGGGGATGTTGGCTTCCATAAGCTGGCGTTTTCTTTTTATGGTGAGGTGTGTTAGCTTATTTTCTTCTTTTATCATAATCGCAGTTGTTGTTTGAATTGATTTCTAAACAGTCGTGAATGTAGGCTATAATTTTGTTGGTATCGTGAGGGGAAAACCATTTGATTTCCATATCTTTTTTAAACCAAGTCATTTGCCGTTTGGCATATTGGCGGGTATGAGTAATTATGCTTTGGATAGCTTCTTCCAGGCTGTATTTTCCTTCTATAAAATCAAACAATTCCCGGTAGCCTACCGTTTGCAGGGCATTTAATTGCCGTTGTGGATAAAGTTTTCGTGCCTCTTCGAGCAACCCACGGTCCATCATTTTCCGGGTGCGGGATTCAATGTTGTTCCAAAGTTGTTCTTTTGGCAGAGTAAGCCCAATTTTTATTATTTTAAAAGGTCTGCTTTTTTTATGACCGGAATGGAACCCTTTTATTGACTTTCCGGTGCTTCTTACAATAGACAACGCCCGCATCAGCCGTTGGGGGTTTTGCTGTTCCATCTGTTTAAATCCTTCCGGGTCCTGCTCCTGAAGCTGTCTTTGTAACCAGTTGAGCCCTCTTTGATGGTATTGTTCTCTTACCTGCTTTTGTATTTCTTCACTTATGGAAGGCATGGGGTCTATTCCTTCACAAAAAGCCTTGATATATAAGCCGGTACCCCCGCAAACGATGGCTATGTCCTTGGTTTTAAAAAGAGTATTGAGGTGGTTGAGCGCCAGCCTTTCAAATTTCCCTGCGTTCATTTCCTCCGTAATTGAATGCGAATGAATAAAATGGTGAGGAACCGCACGTAATTCTTCCCGAGAGGGAATAGCCGTACCGGTCTCCATCTCTTTAAAACACTGGCGTGAGTCAGCAGAAATAATTTCTGTATTGAAGTACTGTGCCAACTCAAGAGCAATGCTTGTTTTGCCTACCGCCGTGGGCCCGACAACGAGGATTGCGGTTTTTGGAACGTTAATCTGGTGTTTTTCCCGATTCAAAATTGAAATATTGACCCAAAGGTAGTGAAAAGGCAGAAAGGGGGAGGGGGCGAAGAGGCGAAAGGGTGAGGGGTGGAAATTGGTTAAGTTTTTAATCCCAATTCCCGGGCCTTCCGGATCATAAACTGCCAGGCTTCTTCCTTATTATTTCCAATCTCACCCTCTAAAATGGCCTCTCTGATGGCATTTTTGATATCGCCCACCATCCGGGAGGGCTTTAATTGGAAGGTTTCCATGATTTCTTCTCCGCTTATCGGAGGCTGCCAGTTTCGGATACGGTCTTTTTCTTCTACCAACTTTAATTGTTCCCGCACCAGTTCAAAATTTTCCCGGAAACGCCGGACTTTTTGTTTGTTTTTAGAAGTAATATCGGCATTACACAGAAGCATAAGCGCCTCAATATCATCTCCTGCATCAAAGAGCAATCGCCGCAGGGCCGAATCAGTAATGTCATCCTTAGTAAGGCTGATTGGACGCAGATGGAGAGCCACCATTTTTTTCACGAATCGCATTTTTTCATTCAGGGGCAACCTGAATTGTTTAAATATCCGGGGTACCATGCGGCTGCCGACTACCTCATGCCCGTGGAAGGTCCAGCCATGTCCCCGTTCAAAGCGTTTGGTAGCCGGTTTGGCAATATCATGAAGCAGGGCGGCCCAGCGGAGCCATAGGTCCTCCGTATTTTTGCTGATGTTATCCAGCACCTTGAGGGTATGGTAAAAATTATCTTTATGCCCTTTTCCCTCCCGAATTTCAACCCCCGACAACTGTACCAGTTGGGGAAAAATTAACCTGAGCAGCTCGCTTTTGAGTAAAAGCTCGAAACCGATGGAGGGCTTTTTACAAAGTATGATCTTATTCAACTCATCCGTAATACGCTCCTGCGAGACAATGCGAATCCTTTCTGCATTTTCTTTTATGCCTTTGAAAGTCTTTCCTTCGATGAAAAACTGCAATTGGCAGGCAAAACGGATGGCCCGCATCATGCGCAGCGGATCGTCGCTAAAGGTTTGGTCCGGTTGCAACGGGGTACGGATGATCCCATTTTCGAGGTCTTTTATCCCGTTAAAAGGATCAATAAGTTCTCCAAAGTTATCGGCGTCCAGGTTAATGGCAAGGGCATTAATGGTGAAATCCCGCCTGTTCTGGTCATCCTGCATGCTGCCGGGTTCCACCTCCGGCTTTCGGGATTGGGAACGATAGCTCTCTTTTCGGGCGCCTACAAACTCAATCTCGTAGTCCTGCCATCTGAAGTGAGCGGTTCCGAAGTTCTTGAAAAAAGAAACTGCCGGTTGCGGATGGAGGAGCCCGGCGACCGCGTTGGCCAGCTTAATGCCATCTCCCAGGCATACAATATCCATGTCTTTAACAGGCCGTCCAATCAATTTATCCCGTACAAAACCACCGATCAGGTAGCTGTCCACCTTTAGCTCAGATGCGGCCTGACTAATTAAATGCAGTATTTCTAACTCTTCTGCTGTGCAGTTAATCTTCATGAAGTACGGTAATTTATGGCAAAAATAAGAGATTCTGTATTCCTGCCTGAAAATATAAGGAGTATCTTTGTAATCAGTATTGCACAGATATCAGTGAACTCTGCCCAATTCAACACTAATTTTAATTGATAAAGCAGGACATTTCCCGTGGGTAGAACAGCCTCAGGAATCATTTAACGCGATATTTAATTGGTTAAAAGAATTAAATTAGCAAAAACTTAAACGGTTTCTGCTCGGGTTGTAGGTTATTGGAATCCTGTTTTTGAAAACCCCAGCGTCTGCGTAAAGACATCAAAAATTCAGATGAAAGAAGTTGAAAAATATACGAATGCCCTGATCCGTACATCCAGTCCTTATTTATTGCAACATGCCCATAACCCGGTAAACTGGTATCCCTGGGAGGAGGCGACCCTGGAAAAGGCACGGGAGGAAAATAAGTTGCTGATTATCAGCATTGGTTATTCGGCTTGCCATTGGTGCCACGTGATGGAACACGAATCGTATGCGGATGAGGAAGTGGCAAGTTTTATGAACACCCATTTTATTTCGATAAAAGTTGACCGGGAGGAAAGGCCGGATGTGGATCAAATCTACATGAACGCCTCTATGCTTTTAAACGGCAGTGGAGGCTGGCCGTTGAACGCCTTTGCATTGCCGGATGGCAGGCCTTTTCATGTACTCACCTACCTGCCGAAGGAGCAATGGCTGTCGGTTCTTAAACAGGTTGTACAGGTTTATGCCTCGCAACCGGGAAGGGTAGCGGAGCAGGCAGAAGCTCTGACTGAAGGCGTCAGGAAAGAAAACCTGATTGGCAAAAAAGCGGATCAAACTAAAGCGGAATTAAAAAAGAAGTACCATGACTTGTGGGAGGCTGTTCAACCTTCCCTTGATAGGGAAAGAGGAGGACTTGGGCGAGCCCCAAAATTTCCCATGCCGGTCGTCTGGGAATTTTTATTGCAGTACGCTTTTTTGACAAATACAAAACCACCCTTAAAAGCGGTAACCATTACACTGGATGAAATGGCAAAGGGAGGAATATACGACCAGTTGGGAGGCGGCTTTGCTCGCTATTCAGTTGATGCCCACTGGCATGTTCCGCATTTTGAAAAAATGTTGTACGACAATGCGCAACTGGTCAGCCTTTATGCGCATGCCTATCAATATACAGGAAAACAGCTTTATAAACGGGTAATAGAACAAACCCTTCAATTTGTAAAAAGAGAACTGACCAGAGCCGAAGGTGGATTTTATTCTGCTTTGAATGCTGATAGTGAAGGGGAAGAGGGAAAATTTTATGTTTGGGAAACTTCGGAAATAAAAACTTTGCTGGAACCGGAGAAGGCACAGCTGTTTATCGCTTATTATCAATTGACAGCGGAGGGCAATTGGGAAGGAGGAAAGAATACGCTTCACGCCGTCCCTTCGGATGAAGAATTTGCAAAAAAAAGAGGAATGCGTGAGGCGGAACTTCACAAAAAACTGACTGTTGCCCGTAAGGAATTATTAAAAGCCCGTTCTAAAAGAGTACGGCCCTCCACAGATGATAAAGTATTGACTTCCTGGAATGCCTTGATGGTAAAAGGATACACGGATGCTTTCCGTGCCTTGGGAAAGGATGTTTATCTGGAAATTGCCCTGCATCATGCCCGTTTTTTAGAAGCACAAATGATGCAACCTGATCACCAGTTGTTTCGCAATTTTAAAGACGGGAAAGTAGCTATTCCGGGATTATTAGAGGACTATGCTTATCTGGCACAGGCTTTCATCAGCTTATATGAGGTTACTTTTGATATACATTGGTTAGAGAAAGCCAGGCAGTTAGCAGATTACGCGAATGCGCATTTTAAAGATTCAAAAACAGGAATGCTGTTCTATACTTCTGATCTTGTAGAGGACCTGATAGCCCGTAAAAAAGAAATTGAAGACAATGTTACGCCGGCTTCCAATTCTGTAATGGCCCATGTACTGTATCGATTGGGTTTGTATTTTGATCGAAAGACTTATTTGGATCAGGCCAGGGAAATGTGTGCGCTCATTGTTCCGGAGATTGCATCTGCCGTTCCCTACTTTTCCAATTGGGCCTTGTTGACGGGAATTATGCAGTCTGATGTTTTTGAAATAGCTGTTACGGGGGAAAAGGCTTTGTCCTATGCCCGTAATATGCAAAAACAATACCTGCCCGATTCCATCTTTTTAGGAGGAACCGGAGAAAATCTGCCTTTGCTAAAAAATAAAGTCAGAGAAGGAGAATCCTGGATTTATGTCTGCAAAGACAAAACCTGCCGGCAACCGGTAACTGATCCGGAAAAAGCGCTCAGAATGCTGCAGAATTGAAGTTTATTGTGCCTTCCATATATTATCTTCCGGGTTGGCATCCATCCAGATTCCATTGTCTATTTTAATAGCGGTGACTTTCTTCCTGTATTTCAAAGAGACTGATGTTTCTTTCTGATTTTCTTTCCAAACTATCGAAGTAAAATGCCTGCTGTCTTTGGAGCCGTCTTCGAAACTGATCTTCAGATCAAAAGGATTGGGAAAACCACCGGTGTTGTATATATTTATTGTATAGGTATTGCCTTTCCTTTTTACGGATTGCAGGGTGAGGTCGTCATATCCGTGAGAAAAGAACCAACTGTTCCAAAACCAATTTAAGTCTTTTTCGGATAGGTTGTTAAAGGAATAAAAGAAATCCCAGGGGATGGGATGTTTTCCGTGCCAGCGTTCAATATATCCAAGTAAACATTTTCTAAACAATTTATCACCAAGCATATCTTTTAGAGCGAGATAGCCAAGGGAGGGCTTCACATAGGCATTGCTTCCATATGCCATTCCTCTTTCAATATTGGAAGGCGTGATGATGGGAACCTGTTCTTCCTGGGAGGGATCGTGTATCCAGCGGTTGACACGAAAATTTTTGTACCAGGAGGCTGCTTTTTCTTTCCCTATTTGTGCCTGCCCTATCAGATATTCAAAGGTGGTGGCCCAACCTTCATCCATGAAGGCATAGCGGCTTTCGTTGGTTCCCATATAAAAAGGAAAATAAGTATGCGCTATTTCATGGTTAGCTACAAACTGTGAGAAGTCCAAATCCGGGGTGGAAGCGTCATTAATCATCATGGGATATTCCATATCGGCATATCCCTGAACGGCGGTCATTTTGGGATAAGGATACGAAACCCCCGGCCAGTTTTTTGAAAACCAGCTTAGCGCAGCCTTCCCGAAGGCAACCATTTGATGAAAATCTTTTGAAGTGTCATTATAAGCCGCTTGCATGTCTGCGCGCCTGCCGCTTAGGGCATCCACCAGTTCACTTCCGGCATCCCAGTTGTAATGATTGCTAATGGCAATAGCTACGTCTGTAACATTTTGTGCTTTCCATTTCCAGGTATTCGTCGGGTTTTGGGCGGTTATTTGTTTTTTATCGAGGTCTGCTTTTGTTGCAATATGGATCACCTGATCAGCAGTATGCGCTTTTTTTAATTTTTCTAAATAAGGAGGTTGCAGTACTTCTTCGGGGTTCTGCAATACCCCGGTAGCCCATACCAGGTAATTCTTCGGAACCGTAACAGAAAAGGTATAATCATTAAAATCATTGTAAAATTCCTGATATCCGGTAAAGTCGAGCCGGTCCCAGCCATTGTAATCGTCATAAACTGATACCCGGGGGTAAAAATAGGCAATATAGTAAGTTGCGGAGTCTATCATGCCTTCCCGCCCACTTTTTAAGGCAATTTCATAATGCCAGTCGATGGAGAGATGAATGGAGTCTTTGGGCATTAAAGGCTGGGAAAGGAGAATATTTTTTGTGGTAATTCCCCCGGTTAATTTCTTCGGATTAAAGAGTTTTCCATTTACAAGTATCTGGTCAAACTGAATCCCATCGTTCAGCCTTTCGGGGGCCATATACCCCAAGTGAGGCGCTTCGGGCTTATGAAAATTAAGCCAGAGACGTAGAACGATTTGGCGAAGAGTATCAGGACTTTCATTAAAATAAGTAATCTGCTCTGAACCAATGATGGTACGCGATGGGGGAGTAGCCATTACCTGAATGTCGTATCGTCCGTGATTCTGCCAATAGTGAAGGCCCGGTTTTCCGTCTTTCGCCCGGGTTCCCTTCTCGAAAGCAGCCTTTACATTTCTTGGGGTGTACAAGTCTTGGGCTTGTCCGGAAAACCAGAAGGTTAAAAGGAAAAGCAGAGAAAAAGAGAAAACGGATTTTAAATTCATGATGATTATTTTAATTGGAAAGAACAAAAGTACAAATCAACGGGCAAAACTGTTCTATTGATCATCAGCATAAGCCAGCGTGGCAATGCTGACCTTCATCCCTTCTACGCTTTGGAGAACCGTAGCGCAGGCCTCCAGGGTAGCGCCCGAAGTAATAACATCATCAATCAAAAGGACATGCATGGCCGGAATGCTTTCTGTTGTCAGGACAAAGGCTTCTTTTACGTTCTGCCACCGGTCTGTAGCGCTCAGACGGGTTTGTGTCGGGGTCCGTTTCTTACGTCTTAAAAGCCGCGGAAGGACCGGTTTACCAAGTATTTCGGCCACTCCTTCTCCCAATACCTCGGATTGGTTGTATCCCCGCTTTTTCTTTCTTGCCGGATGGAGGGGAACAGGGACAATAACATCTATATTATTAAAAAATCGGGAGTTTGATAACAGTTCTCCCATGCGCTTTCCCATAAAAAGCGCAGCTTCCCTTTTGTTCTTATATTTAAAATGGTGAATAATGTTTTGAATGTTGGAAGTTTTATGGAAATAGTAGCAGGCGGTTGCGTTTTCAAAGGCTATGCGTCCGGTTAATTTCCGGGCTACCGGATTTTGAGCCTGTAGCTGAAAATGTGTTTCCGGAAGTTCTGCCAGGCAGTGTAAACAGAGAATTTGTTCTCCCCGGCTTAAGGGTTGCCCGCACCCGCAACAATATTGAGGAAGGAAAAGCTCGGTAAAATACGATAATATTTTATTGTTTGACATAGGCGTTAACGTATGGAAATAAAAATTTGTTTACTTTTGTCGGCAATTTAGGAGTACAAATATACAAAATAGTTATTTGTCTTTTTATTTTAATTAAAACATTTTATTATGTCAATGTTGAAAGAGTTTAAAGAATTCGCACTGAAAGGAAATGTATTGGATATGGCCGTAGCCTTTGTAATTGGCGCTGCTTTTTCTAAAGTTGTTACCTCCCTGGTGAATGATATTATCATGCCGGTTGTCGGAATCTTTACCGGAGGAATTGACTTTAGTGCCAAAAAGGTTGTTCTGTCTAAGGCAGTAGTGGACTCGGCAGGGGAGGTGGTCAAGCCTGAAAATGCCATTACTTATGGAGTCCTCATCCAGACGGTACTTACTTTTATTATTGTTGCTTTTGTGCTTTTCCTTATCGTGAAGAGTTTTAATAAGCTTAGAAAGAAGAAAGAAGAAGCGCCCGCGGCTCCTCCGGAACCTTCTACAGAAGAAAAATTACTGACTGAGATCAGAGACCTGCTGAGAAAATAATTTTTAAGTTTTATCACTTATGAAAACACTATTTTGCTTAACCGCTACTGTTTTACTCTTTGCAGTGGCCACCCGGTTGTATGCCCAGGATAATACGGTTCAAAACCTGGCTAACGATGCACAAAAGGGCGTTTCAATTAAAGATACAACGCACAAAACCTGGAGAACGGGTGGAGTCTTTAACCTTAATCTGAGCCAGGGCGCTTTGTCTTACTGGGCAGCCGGTGGAGACAAGTCCTCCTTTGCTCTGAATGGTTTGTTTAATGGTTATGCTTCCTATCGAAAGGGCCGGTCCGCTTGGGATAACATCCTGGATATGGCTTATGGTTATACAAAAACCAGCAGCACCGGTTATCGCAAGAGTGACGATCACTTTTATCTGACCTCTCAGTATGGTTACCAGACTTCCGAAGACAGCAAATGGTTTTACAGTGCCTTATTTGACTTCAGAACGCAATTTACGAACGGCTATTTATATAATGAGGACGGGAGAACCTTTAATTCAGCGCTTTTTGCTCCGGCTTATGTATTGGTATCGGCGGGAATAAATTATAA
Source organism: uncultured Chitinophagaceae bacterium (assembly GCA_964422465.1). Classification (GTDB taxonomy): domain Bacteria; phylum Bacteroidota; class Bacteroidia; order Chitinophagales; family Chitinophagaceae; genus FW021-bin31. The sequence continues at coordinate 25,248 of CAYRBD010000022.1, read as the reverse complement.
ACCGACCTCTTATTTTAATTTATATCTGTCTCCCATAACGGAAAGATGGACTATTGTAAGCAACGATTCCCTGTCGGCACAGGGCAAATATGGAGTAACACCCGGACAGCATTCTCTGAATGAAGTGGGCGCTTTCCTTTCTGCACGGTTTAGTAAAGACCTTGGAAAAGCATTTAATCTGACCAGCAGACTGGACCTCTTTTCTAACTACAAACACGACCCCCAGAATGTGGATTTTACTTTTACAAACCTGCTGACAATGAAAATTACCAAATACCTTGCCACTACGTTGTCGCTGAACATGATATACGATGATGATGTGAAATTCCCCTCCGAAAAGAATCCGGACAAACAAGTCGCTCATCTTCAGGTGCAGGAAGTACTTGGGCTGGGCTTCTCCTATAAGTTTTAGAAAAGGTTTCTGGTTTCTTAAAGGGTAAAATTATTTCCGTATTTTGGAATTAAAACCCCTGTCCTGCTTTTAGTTTTTTTTATAATTACCTTTGCACTCTAAATAAAGGATAATTAGATGAATACCAATTCCACGCAAACCGTTGAAGATGTGGTGATAAAGTTTGCCGGAGACAGTGGAGACGGGATGCAGCTAACAGGAACACAATTTACCAATAATACAGCGTTAACAGGTAGTGATTTATCCACTTTCCCGGATTTTCCGGCGGAAATCCGGGCTCCTCAGGGTACCATTCCCGGGGTAAGTGGTTTTCAATTGCATTTTTCCAGTCATCGAATTTATACACCCGGAGACACCTGCGATGTACTGGTTGTCATGAACGCAGCGGCTTTAAAAACCAATCTGCGTACCCTTAAAAAAGGAGGAATTATTATTGCTAACCTGGGCGGTTTTGATAAAAAGAACCTGCGGCTGGCCAATTACCCGGAGGGGGAAAACCCACTTGAAGACAACTCCTTGCGGGGATACACAGTTTACCCATTAGATGTAACCCGCATGACGCGGGAGGTTCTTAAAGACACCCGGCTGGGGATGAAAGAAAAAGACCGCTCTAAGAACATGTTCGTCTTGGGATTCCTGTACTGGATGTACGACCGTAAACTGGAGCTGACGCTTGATTTTCTCCGGCATAAATTCAGCCGGAAACCGGATGTGCTGGAGGCGAATGTTGCGGTTTTGAAGGCGGGTTATCATTTTGGAGAAACCACTGAGACGTTTGGCTTGCGTTATAACGTGAAGAAAGCCAACATGGAACCCGGTGCCTATCGCAGTATAACCGGGAATACGGCCTTGTCTTACGGCCTCATTGCAGCTTCTCAAAAATCCGGTTTACCCTTGTTTCTGGGCTCTTATCCCATTACTCCTGCTTCAGATATTTTACATGAATTAAGCAGGCATAAAAATTTTGGGGTTCGCACTTTCCAGGCTGAGGATGAGATTGCGGGAATAAGTTCAGCAATCGGCGCTTCTTATGGGGGATACATGGGAATTACAACAACCTCCGGTCCTGGTATGGCATTAAAAACAGAAGCTATGGGACTGGCGGTAATGCTGGAAGTCCCCCTGCTGATAATAGATATTCAGCGGGGAGGCCCTTCGACCGGCCTGCCTACGAAGACCGAACAGTCTGACCTGTTACAGGCTTATTATGGTCGTAACGGGGAGAGCCCTATGCCGGTTGTTGCTGCAAAAACACCCTCCGATTGTTTCGAGGCCGTGTATGAAGCCGCTCGTATTGCCCTGACCCACATGACCCCTGTCATATTTTTAAGCGATGGTTACCTGGCCAATGGCGCAGAACCCTGGCGGTTTCCAAAGAGCAAAGACCTGCCCGAAATAAAGGTCCGTTTCAAGGAGGCTATCAATGAGGAAGAAGAGGTATTTCAGCCCTACGAAAGAGATGAAAATCTGGTTCGGCCCTGGGCTGTACCCGGAACAGCGGGTTTAGAACATCGAATTGGGGGGCTGGAAAAGGAAAATATTACAGGAAATGTTAGCTATGATCCTGAAAATCATCAGCTTATGGTGAAATTAAGACAGGAAAAAGTGGACCGGGTAGCGGAGGACATCCCTTTACAAACTGTGAATAGTGGTCCCGAAAAAGGCAGGGTATTGGTTTTGGGCTGGGGATCCACCTATGGCGCTATCAAAAGCGCAGTTAAAGAATTGATCCTCCAGGGGCAGTCGGTGGCTCATGCTCATTTACGCCATCTTCGGCCTTTTCCCAAAAACCTGGAAACCCTGATGGCAAATTATGATAAAATACTGATTCCTGAAATTAACAATGGCCAGCTCATCCGCATTATCCGGGATCAATTTCTTGTTGATGCAGAAGGATACCACAAAATAATGGGGGTTCCTCTTACCAAAAGAGAACTGTTGCAATGGATAAAGGGTTTTCTATAAAGAGAGAAATGAAATAGAAACTTCCAAAAATGTATTCTATAAAATTGCGGATGCAAAAGAAGGTTTTGATAAGGGAAGGAACCTGTTTAATCAATATGCGGATTCCCGCGGATTCCCTTGACCTGTACAAATTCCTTCCTGCCGTTATAACCCGATAAGTCAGATTGTATTCTTGAAAAAGAGGCTATGCTAAGTGGAGGATAGCTCCCGCGGATTGCGGAGATAAATGCAGAAATCCATTAACCCGAAAAATTCACCGCAAAATGAGAACTGCTTCAGTAAATAATTGATTATTATGGTATTGAAGGAATAAATGGGCAAAATAGAATAGCTCAAATTTGGGCTATGAAGAATTTGTATTGCCTGGATTTATTTTGGCGTCTTTTTCGTTGCAAACCCTTTGCTGTACGGAAAGTACAGCTATAGGATTTGACGCCTTAAATCCGCCTAAAATAAATCTCATGAATTTTCCGGGTTAGAATATCTGGAGAAATCAGTGAGATTACCCGGAAGCCTCATACGTCAGGATTTTTGTTTGTAGGTGATAAATTTTACCTTTGCCCGAACACCCCGAAAGGGGATATTTTGTTATAAGTTAAAGACTTTAGTATGTTAGATTGGAACAAGGAAATTTTGTGGGGGAACAACCCTAAGGAATATGCTATTGCTATCGGAATCATTGTAGTTGGTGTTATTGTACTAAACATCATAAAAACAATTGTTTTAAAACGTCTTAAGAAAATCGCCCAAAGAACGGAAACTTCTGTGGACGATCTGATTATAAGAATGATTACCAGGGGCGTTTTGCCTCTTTGTTATATCATTGTCATCTATATCGGGGTACGGACGCTCAATCTTAGTAATTTCCTGGTCAAAGCGCTGAGAATAGCCATGGCCGTAGTTGCGGTATTCTATGTGGTGCGGATATTGATTATGGGTATTGACAGCCTGCTCACTTATTATTTAAAAAAACAGGGCAAAGAACAGTCGAAAGGCGCCATGAAGGGGGTTATGATTATGGTGCAGGTGGTCCTGTGGGTGTTTGGCCTGGTCTGGTTATTAGGTAATTTAGGATATGATATAGGTTCTCTACTGGCCGGGTTAGGTATAGGTGGTATTGCTATTGCCCTCGCGGCGCAGAGTTTTTTAGGAAATGTTCTCGCTTACTTCTCCGTTCTTTTTGACCGGCCTTATGAAGTAGGGGAATTTTTAATTATAGGAAGTGAATTAGGGACCGTAACGCATATCGGAATTATGACCACCCGCATTCAGAGTTTGTCCGGGGAAGAGTTGTCTTATTCCAATAAAAACATGCTGAATGAGTGGATTCATAACTATTCCCGCATGGAGAAACGACGTGCGGTATTTGGGTTTAATGTATCTTACGATACCCCCCCTGATGTTCTGGAACGCATACCCGATGAGGTAAAAAAGATCATTCTTGCCCAAGAGAAAGTTACGCTGGACCGGGTTCATTTTTGTGAGTTCAGAGAATATTATCTCTATTTTGAAGGGGTTTATTATTCTATGGAGCCCGGCTATGGAGAATACCGGGACAAGCAGCAAAAGATCAATTTGGCCATCATGCGGAAGTTTGAAGAAATGGGTGTGAAATTTGCCTTTTCAACTAACCGAAATGTATTTATGCAGGACGATCAGGAACGGTTGTTGTCTGGCCGGAGGACAGCCTGACAAACGACCTTTTTAAAACTCATAAGCGAACCCAACGCCAACTAATTCCTTAAATTGGATTCGCGGGCTTTTGTTCAGAACAAGTTTTTCCCCTGTAAGGGGATCTGTCTTGATGGAACCATCTTCATTTTTCGCATAGGTTATATACTTTATGTCATCGTCATAGATCAGTTCAGTAGTGATAGAGGCTGAAATAAATTTATTGACCTTAAAGGAAAGTAAAGAATTCCAGTCGATATCAATGTTTTTAGGTTTATCAAGGTAGTTGGAATACAGTTCCAGTCGTGTTTTCCATTTGATATTTTTAAAAATCTCCTTATCAAAAATGATAGAGAGGTAGGCTCCCAATTCGTAATTTACCTTTCGACCGGGCCGTACAAGGTATTCTTCTCCGCTAAAGGTTGTATCATAAACGGCTTTTTTGGCGCCAAAGGCTCCTTCATTTGCCAATTCCTGGTCGTTTACAATAACAAAGCGAGAAGTAAGGGGGGAAATAAAGATAGAAAAGTATTCGACCGGCTGGTAACTGATACCGACTGACCCTAAAGTATAGGCCGGAGCAAGAAAATGGGACACCACTGTGCTGTCATCCGGATAGTTGTAACCATTGGCAAACTGGGTTCTGAAATTAACCAATACGCTGTAATACCAGTGCTTTGAAAATCGATACCCGTATTTTGAATAGAATTCCAGCTTGTCCACACTTTTACGGGCGCCATCGCTGGAGGTTTGGATAAAACCAATGCCCATGTTCAGGCTGTTATCCCAGCTGTTATGTGCGTCAGAATAATTGGCATAGAGGTCTGCCTTTGCCCCGAGGGCAAGAGAAAAATGATCGCCACCTGCCGCCCAGTTTGTCAGCGTTCCCTGGTTGACATCCAGGGCAAAGACGGCCCCTTTTCTCCAGTGAATACTGTCTTTAGCATAGTTCACCGGCTTTCCGAAGTTCCCTTCTTCCAGGGAAGTCAATGTTTTTTTAGGATTGTATTGCTCTCTGGTTTTTATTTCTGTAACCGTACCAAAATGCTCTTCCTGCTCATTTGCTTTATTGGGATTGAGGATCGGCAGAGAGTCTGAAGGACTGGCAAAATTGTATTTTAAAGAGTCCTTACCGGCAATAGTTGATGTATCTTTTGGTGAAGTGGTGTCACTTACAAAGGGCGCCGGGTCGGGCTGAACATCTTGCCCGTGAGCCGGCAGCGTAGCAAACAAAAGGGTTCCAAAAATTAAAAGGACTAAGGTCTTCATAATTAGGGTTATTCGTGATCTTTGTTCTCTTTATTCTTTAGTTTTATCAAAATTTAAGCCGCAAAGGTACGAAAAGCCTTTCGGGAAGAAATAAATCCTTCCTCAGGGGGTGGATTTTAGTATAGAGCGGTGTATTTTTGCACCGCTATAAATTTATGGATATGAGCTTTATTCAGGAGATAAAAAATGCCGGCGCCGATGCAATCGAAACCTTATTTCAGGTAAAAATAAAACCTGGGGATATTCTGGTGAATGAAACAAAGCCCGAATTTGAAGGAGATTATACCCTGGTTCTTTTCCCCTTGTTGAGCACCCTCAGGAAAAAACCGGAAGTGTTGGGAACGGCTATTGGCAACTATTTTTTAAAGGCTTTCCCTGGTTTCTTTTCAGAATATAATGTGATTAAAGGCTTTTTAAACCTGGAATTGTCAAGCCATAAAATTGGCCATTATCTGCAAGAGTCTTTTTTGAATCCCGATTATGGGCTCAAACAGCCCAACGGACAAAAAGTGATGGTGGAGTTTTCTTCTCCCAACACCAACAAGCCGATTCATCTGGGGCATTTAAGAAATAATTTCCTGGGGTATTCCTTTTCGGAAATACTTAAGGCAAACGGTTTTGAGGTGATTAAGACAAATCTTGTCAACGACCGGGGCATCCATATTTGTAAATCTATGGTGGCGTGGCTGCATTATGGAAAAGATGAAACTCCCAAGCAAGCCGGCATGAAGGGAGACCATTTTGTGGGAAAATATTATGTGAAATTTAATGAGGTGTTTCGCCAACAGGTTGAACAATTGATAGCAGAAGGGAAAGATAAGAAAACAGCAGAAAAAGAGGCGCCCATTCAGAAAGAGGCTTCCGCCATGCTTTATAAATGGGAACAACGTGTTCCTAAAGTTATTTCTCTATGGAATAAAATGAATGGCTGGGTATATGAGGGTTTTGCGGAGACCTATAACCGCATGGGCATTTCATTCGATAAGATTTATCATGAAAGTGAAACCTACCTCTTAGGGAAAAATATTGTTGAAGAAGGGCTTGAAAAAGGCTTATTCTATAAGAAAGAAAATGGATCGGTATGGGTAGATTTGACTGCCAGCGGCCTGGATGAGAAACTGTTGTTGCGTGCCGATGGCACCTCCGTGTATATGACGCAAGACCTGGGTACGGCCCAATTGAAATATGATGATTACCAGATGGACCAGAGTATCTATGTAATAGGCGATGAGCAGAACTATCACATGAAGGTGCTTAAGTTGATTTTGCAGAAATTAGGAAAGGATTATGCGGAGGGGATTTATCATCTGAGTTATGGTATGGTTGAATTACCAGACGGGCGGATGAAAAGCCGGGAAGGCACGGTTGTAGATGCTGATAATTTAATGGATAGCATGATTGAAACGGCTGCTCGCCACACGCAGGAACTGGGAAAGGTCAGTGGTTTTTCCGAAAAGGAATTAAAAAACCTTTACGAAATATTGGGGCTGGGAGCAATGAAATTCTATCTCTTGCGGGTGAATCCAAAACGGAAAATGGTCTTTAATCCCGAGGAATCAATTGATTTTCATGGTTTTACCGGTCCCTTTATCCAATATACGTATGCCCGGATTCAATCTATTCTTCGCAAAGAGCAATTGGATACTGCCACTTTCAAACCTGATTTTGATGCTTCTGCCAGGTCTTTTCATCCTCTGGAAAAGGCGGTTGTGTTGCAACTGGAGTTGTTCTCGCAGGCGCTGGAAGATGCCTGCAATGAAAGGGACCCTTCCGTGGTAGCCGGATACAGTTATAACCTCGCGAAGGTGTTCAACGCTTTTTACAATGAACTTTCTGTCAGCAAGGCAGAAAGTGAAGAAAAGAAAAATCTGCGTTTGCAACTTTGTATAGTGACAGCCCGTGTTATAAAAAGGGCAATGGGCCTTTTAGGTATTGAAATGCCGGATCGGATGTAACGCCGAAAATGTTTATTTGTAAGTGGGGTTGTACAATGTACTGGAGGGAACTTCTACCTCAGGTTTCCCCTGGTAACGATGCATGTATAGCGCCACACACATGGCAAAACAAAAAACAACTGTAGCCAGAATACCCAGATAAAACAGATAGCGGGATGTGGAAACCCAACTGGTTGATACATCTTTTAATTCGTGTTTTTGATATGCCTGATCTGCCATGATGCAATTATTTACGTTTACGCGACAAATTTAAGCAATGCTTTAAAAGTACACAACTATTTTTTTACCCCCTTTTCTTTTTGGCCGGGTAGCGCCGAAAAAGCCTTTTTCTTTTCAATAAAATATTGCCAGACAATGCTGTCTTTATACACCCCGGGCAGGGAGAAGAAGGAGGGCCTGGGAATTAAATCGGTATTTATTTTCTTCTTGTATTCTGCCCGCCATTTAAAAAAGCTCCTGTGGGCTTTCCAGATGCTTCTGAAGTCCGACGTATTTTTGGTGAAAAGGCTCTTTACAGCCGCAAAGCCATCCAGGGAAAGGCGGGTTAAAAGAAGAGCCCGTCTTTCTTCCGGGGGCAGGTTTTTGTACAGCATGATCAGGTTGTTTCTGAAATTCAGATAGATTTTTCTGGGATTCCCCTGGGGAAGGCTTCCGCCTCCCACATGATACACTACGGACTTAGGACAAACCATAATCCGGTGACCCAGACGTTGCAACCGCCAGCAAAGGTCTATTTCCTCCATGTGTGCAAAAAAATCGGGATCCAGTCCTCCAGCCTCATGATAAAGGGAGGCACGTATAAACAAGGCTGCCCCGCTGGCCCAAAATACAGGACAAACCTCATTGTATTGTCCTTTATCTTTTTCTACCGAGTGAAATATCCTGCCACGGCAGAAGGGAAATCCATAGCGGTCAATCCAGCCGCCCGAAGCCCCGGCATATTCAAAATATTCCCTGTTATGCCAGGACCGGATCTTGGGTTGGCAGGCAGCAATGGCAGGATCGCTTTCCATCAATTCCACAATGGGGGTCACCCATTCGGGAGTTACGGCCACATCCTGATTAAGAAGAACATAATAATCCGCTTCTACGCGGGAGAGCGCCTCGTTATATCCCTGTGCAAAACCAATATTGCCGGAATTTAAAAGAATGGAAACCCCGGAAAAATTTTCTTTTAAAAAGCGAATACTGTCATCGGTAGAACCGTTATCTGCAATATAAACATCCGCATCAGGATAGTCTGTAGCCAGAACAGAGGGTAAAAATTGTTCTAAAAAGGGTTTTCCGTTCCAGTTTAATATAACTATAGCCACCTTAGGGCACTGCATAGCGGTTAATTTTTTACTTTTGAGTGCTTCAAAGATAGAATTATATGCTTAAAAGAACACCAGGTTGGAAAATATCGCTGGCCGTGTTGGGGATATTGATTATTGCAGCTACCCTGCTCTATGTGAACAACCTCTCCCAAAAACTACAAAGGGAGGAAAGGACGAAAATGAAGATATGGGTAGAGGCTAACCGTGAAATCATTACCGCCTCACGGGATGAGGACCTGAATCTGGCATCTGAAATCATCTCCGGCAACACGTCTATTCCGATTATTCAGGTAGATAGAGAAGGCCACATTCTGGGTTCCAATAACCTGGATATTGAGGGGCCACCGGAAAAGAATGAAAAGTTTCTCAAGCAGAAACTCGCTCTCTTTAAAACGCAACATGCGCCCATCATTTTGCGCTACAACCCCAAGGATTCTTCTGAATACCACATGATTTATTATGGAGATTCCAATATGCTGCGACAGGTCCATTATTACCCTTATATTCAATTGGGGGTTATCACGCTGTTCATTATTGTAACACTTATTGCCCTGAACATGACCAACCGCTCTACACAGAATCAGCTTTGGGCGGGACTGGCAAAAGAAACAGCGCACCAGTTGGGGACGCCACTTTCTTCGATGGTAGCCTGGATGGAGCTCCTCAAGGAAAATAAGGAGAATGGCCCCATCGTTAAGGAAATGGACCGGGATCTACAACGCCTGAAAATGATTTCGGAGCGGTTTTCAAAAATAGGAAGTACACCCGAATTGGAAGAAAATGAGTTAATCTCTCATATTCATAATGTGGTCCTTTACATGAAACACCGTGCGCCTAAGCTTATTCGTTTCCGGATCAATACCCACGGGGAGGAAGAAATTCCGGCGATGATCTCTCCCCTGCTTTTTGACTGGGTGCTTGAGAATTTGCTGAAAAATGCATTGGATGCTATGGGCGGTAAAGGAAGCATTACTTTAGACATTACCACCCATGCCGCTCATACCTGGATAGATGTTACAGATACGGGAAAAGGAATTCCTGCCAATCAGTTGGATAAGGTCTTTAAACCGGGATTTAGCTCCAAAAAAAGGGGATGGGGCCTGGGCTTGTCTCTGAGTAAGCGCATTATTGAAACGTATCATAACGGCAGGCTTTATGTGAAAGAGTCTGAGGTAGGAAAAGGAACTACCTTTCGGATTATGCTGAGAAAATAACGACCTTTGTAAAATGATTGCAGAAAGTAATACAACCTTACAGCCGGTTCACTTATCCGATTGGAAGCAAATCCACTATCAGGAAGCCTGGGACCGGCAGGAACGTTTACTAAGGGAGAATATTAAACTAAAACAGGACGGCCATGAAAAGGAGACCCTGAACCATCTGGTTTTTTGTGAACATCCTCCTGTTTTTACTTTGGGAAAAAGTGGCCACCTGGCTAATTTGCTGGTCAATGAATCCCGGTTGAAAGAAAAGCATATTGAGTTTGTCCATACCAACAGGGGAGGGGATATTACCTTTCATGGCCCGGAACAAATTGTGGGATATCCCATCCTGGATTTGGAGAAATTTTTTACAGATATCGGAAGATATTTGCGGAGCCTGGAAGAGGTTATTATCCTTACAATCGGGGCCTGGGGTATTCAGGGAGACCGTTCCCCGGGGGAAACAGGCGTATGGATTGAGCCGGAAAATAAATCTCAGGCACGAAAAATTTGTGCTATGGGGGTACGTTGTAGCAGATGGATTAGCATGCATGGTTTTGCCCTGAACGTGAATACCGATTTAAGTTATTTTGATCTTATCGTACCTTGCGGTATCCGCGACAAACAGGTTACCTCCATTGAAAAAGAACTGGGACATCCGGTAGAGATGGAAGCCGTTAAGAAGGAACTGGTCAAAAATTTTGAAAAAGTTTTTAAAGCAACCATCTCCCTTTAACGGATCAGTCGCTGTCGTTGTTTTTGTTGCCAGCTTCGGGGATAAAAAACTTCCACTTCTCATAAATTTGTCCATTCCTATACAATTCGTAGTGAAACCAACCGGAGTGCAGGAAGTTGGATTTATCTAAGATGAGCAAAGGTTTATTAATTTTATTAACCTCAAACAGGAACCGGTTATCGGCGCTATAAAACCGAATGGTATAGTCATTGTTTTTGGCGTCTGCAATGCTGATGTTTACATTCCCATCCGGATTGGTGTAAACAAAGATGGAAGGTTGAAAAGAAACCGGTCCTTGCGATTCTGAATTGGAAAGAGTGGCAGGAGTAAGTACAATTTTCGTTGGTTTTGTAAAGACGTAGGCGCCATTGGTGAACATGATGAACAGCCGGTAATAATTGGCTCCCGCCACAGGCTTTTTATCTATATATTGATTTTCCTTCTGTGCCGGATGCGTGGCATGACCGATCGTGGCATAATAGTTTGCGCTGTCTCGCGACCGCTGAATGCCAATCAGTTTAACGCCATTATAATCGAAGGTCCAGTTAACATAATTGGCTCCTCCCTTATTAACAACGGTGAAGTTTTTCATTAAATCTTGTGCCCGGAGGCTAGCGCCCCCTATTACGAATAACAGCAAGAGTGTAGCAAAAAAATAAACGGGTTTGAATGACATCGTATTGATGATATATTGATTTTATGATTTTAAAAACTGGTCGCGATAGACAGCTTGTATTCCTTCCTTCAATCCAATTTTATGGCTCCATCCTAAGCGGTGCAATTTGGTAACATCCAGGAGTTTGCGGGGAGTGCCATCCGGTTTTTCGGTATCAAAGACAATTTCTCCTCTGAATCCGGTAATTTCTCCAATGAGTTTCGCCAGGTCTGCAATGGCAATGTCTTTTCCCGTTCCGATGTTCACGAATCCCGGTTCATCATAATGTTCCATTAAAAACTGGCAGGCATCTGCCATATCATCGGCATGCAAAAATTCACGCATGGGGGCGCCGCTTCCCCATACGGTTACGCGGGCCGCTCCATTTTCTTTAGCCTGATGAAATTTGGATAGCAGGGCCGGCAGCACATGGGAGGTCTGCAGATCATAGTTATCGTTGGGCCCATAAAGATTGGTTGGCATGACCGAAATAAAGTTGCATCCATACTGGTCGCGATAGGCGTCACATAATTTTATACCTGCAATTTTAGCAATGGCATAAGGCTCATTGGTAGGCTCCAGCGGCCCGGTAAGCAGCTCAGATTCTTTGATGGGCTGGGCAGCCATTTTGGGGTAAATACAGGAAGACCCAAGAAAAAGCAACTTTTTCACGCCTTGTTTCCAGGCATTATGGAGGATGTTGTTTTGTATTTGAAGGTTGTCATAAAGAAAATCGGCCCGGTAGGTGTTATTGGCCATGATACCGCCCACTTTAGCCGCCGCAAGAAATACATATTCGGGTTTTTCTTCTTCAAAAAAAGCATTTACAGCGGCCTGATTGCGTAAATCGAGTTCCGTAGAAGTCCGTAATACGAAGTGATGAAAGCCTTTGGATTTTAATTTCCTTAGCAGGGCGCTGCCAACCATGCCACGGTGACCGGCAATATATATTTTAGCCTCCTTTTCCATTACAATATTTTTTCTTTGTCAAACAGGATAACATCCTTTTCGACCATTTCCTTAACCAGTTCTGTCAGACTGTATTCCGGGGTCCAGCCCAGTTTTTTTTCTGCCTTTGATGCATCGCCAATGAGTTGTTCCACTTCCGTTGGCCTGAAATAGCGGGGATCAACAGAAACAACTTCCTGCCCTTCGGGGAGCTGGTAACGAGAATTGGAACAGGAGGTAACGAATCCTTTTTCTGCTTCTCCTTCTCCCTGAAAATGGAGGGTAATACCCAAAACGGCGAATGCCATTTTTACAAAGTCACGGACGGAAGTGGTTTTTCCTGTGGCAATTACATAATCTTCGGGCTGCTCTTGTTGCAACATGAGCCACATCGCTTTTACGTAATCCTTAGCGTGTCCCCAGTCTCGCCGGGCATCCAGATTTCCTAAAAAAATTTTTTTCTGTTGTCCGAGGGCAATTTGTGCTACGGCGCGTGTTATTTTTCGGGTGACAAAAGTTTCACCACGCAAGGGACTTTCATGGTTAAACAAAATGCCGTTGGCAGCAAATATATGGTAGGCTTCCCGGTAATTGACGGTAATCCAATAGGCATATAATTTAGCAACAGCATAAGGAGAACGGGGATAAAAAGGGGTGGTTTCGCTTTGCGGAATCTCCTGAACTTTTCCATAGAGTTCGGAAGTAGAAGCCTGATAAAACCGGGTTTTTTTTGTTAACCCCAACAGCCTGATGGCTTCTAAAAGCCTTAAAGTGCCCAGTGCGTCAGAATTAGCGGTATATTCCGGGGTTTCAAAACTAACTTTCACGTGGCTTTGAGCCGCCAGGTTATAAATCTCATCCGGTTGGGTTTCCTGGATAATGCGAATCAGGTTGGTTGCATCTGTCAGGTCGCCGTAATGCAGCACAAAATCGGGATGATTCACGTGCGGATCTTCATACAGGTGGTCAATTCGCTGCGTATTAATAAGGGAACTACGTCTTTTGATCCCATGTACAAGATATCCTTTTGATAAAAGCAATTCTGCGAGATAGGCGCCGTCTTGCCCGGTGATACCAGTTATGAGTGCTGTCTTCATATTAAAATATGCTGATGTTGAATTACTCCCGAATGAGCGTAATGTCGCAAATGTAATTAAATCAACTTCATTTGAACTAAAATGTTTCAGAAATATAAAATAAAAATTTGAAGAGAAAATGGATTCGTTTACAATAAAATGTTTGGTGTAGCATACCATTGCTGCCATATTGGCTTACAAAAGGGTATTTTTACTAATTTGGATGGGACAATACATCGTTTTTTTCTTCCGGAATGATCTGCTGGTAATAGGCTAATAACCAGTGTGGATGCAGGATTATAGCTTGTTGGCAATTGATATGTTTATAACGGCTTTCCCTATGTGAATGATTTAACAAAATGTTAGGGAGATTCATTTGGGGATATGCATGGTTTTTGTTTAATTTTGTTGTAGCAAAATATAAAAAAATGTCAACATTAGAATTTAACCGCTTGCTCACTAGTAACTCTGAGTTTTTGAAACCATTTGCAATTACACTAACTCACGATAGTGAAGCCGCCAAAGACTTGTTTCAGGAGACTATGTACCGTGCACTGGCTAATCAGGAAAAGTACAATGTAGGCACCAACATCAAGGCATGGTTATATACCATCATGCGTAATATTTTTATTAATAATTACCGCAGAAAAGTTAAACAAAATACGATCTTCGATTTTACCCCTAACGACTATCTGCTGGACTACAATCAAACCGCAGTAGCCAACCGTGCAGAATCCAATCTGAGGCTGAAAGAGATTAACCTTGCGATAGATAAGTTGCCTGAGATATTTAAGCGCCCGTTTATGATGTATTTTGAAGGCTACAAATATCACGAAATAGCCGAGCAACTTCAGGAGCCGCTGGGAACCATTAAAAGCCGGATTCACTTTGCCCGTAAAATGCTGAAAAAGCAAATTTCGAGATATTGAGGGTTGATAACAGGAAAATTATGTAATTTGCCTCCTGTTAAGTTTAATAAAGTACATTTATGAAATCAAAACCAATGCTCAAATGGGTTTTGCTGGGCTTCTTCTGTCTGATGATGGGAACTGCTTACGGGCAAAATCAAAATGACCAATCTTCATCCGATTACGATTCAAGTCCTTTATGGTCCCCACTTTTCTACACACATTATGGAAACCAATACCGCAGCGATGACGGCACGCCCGGCCCGCTCTATTGGCAAAACAGTGTGAATTATAACATAAACGCAACTCTTGATACTACAGACAAGCAACTGACTGCTACCGTGGAGATCGATTATACGAACAACAGTCCGGACAATTTGTCTTTTCTCTGGTTGCAGATGGATCAGAATATTTACCGTAAGGATTCCCGGGGAACAGCTACTCAGAATGTAACGGGTGGTCGTTTTGCAAATACCTCCTATACAGATGGATATCAGTTGAAGTCGGTTACGATAGAAGGAAAAAATGGCGGGGCTGCGGATTATGTGGTAAATGATACCCGGATGCAGATCAGGCTCAAAGACCCGGTGCAGGCCAAAGGAGGCAAGATTAAAATAAAAATTAATTATTCCTTTAAGATTCCGCAATACGGAACCGACCGCATGGGCCTGTTGAATACAAAGAATGGATGGATATACGAGATTGCCCAGTGGTATCCCCGCATGAGCGTATATGATGACATAAAAGGGTGGAACACCATCCCGTATATGGGTGCGGGAGAGTTTTATCTTGAATACGGAGATATAGACTATACCTTACATATTCCCGCCAACATGATAGTCGTGGGCGCCGGGGAGTTGCAAAACCCGAAAGATGTACTTACCAAAACGGAAAGAAAACGCCTGGAAGAGGCCTCAAAAAGCGACAAAACGGTGATGATTCGTACGGCTCAGGAAGTTACCGATCCGGAATCTCGTCCGCAAAAGGGAATGCTCACCTGGCATTTCCACATGAAGAACACGCGCGATGTGGCTTGGGCGGCTTCTAAAGCCTTTATCTGGGATGCAGCTAAAATCAACCTGCCGGGTAGAAAAACGGCTCTGGCTCAATCGGTTTATCCGGTTGAAAGCGCCGGAGACAGTGCTTGGGGGCGTTCTACCGAGTTTACAAAAGCCTCTATCGAACGTTATTCTGAAAAGTGGTACCCTTTTCCTTATAAAGTGGCTACCAATGTTGCCGGTATCGTACATGGCATGGAATATCCTGGTTTTGTATTTTGTAGTTATCAAAGTAAGGGAGAAGGCTTATGGGGTGTAACCACCCATGAATTTGGCCATACCTGGTATCCGATGATTGTAGGAAGCAATGAACGGAAATACCCCTGGATGGATGAAGGATTTAATACCTTTATCAATGATGAAGCTACCGAGTGGTTTAATAATGGGGAGTTTTATCATAAGCAGAACAACCACAGCATGGCTACCCGTATTTTCAGAGACGGGATGGATCCCATCATGACCATACCGGATGTAGTGCAACATTATAACCTGGGCGTAGCTGCGTATTATAAGCCGGCAATGGGACTGCATATCCTCCGCGATGTGATCCTTGGAAAAGACCGCTTTGAGTATGCCTTTAAGAAATATACAGAAGATTGGGCTTTCAAGCACCCCAACCCCTGGGATTTTTTCCACGCAATGGATAATGCGGCAGGGGAAGAACTGGACTGGTTCTGGAGAGAATGGTTCTTTACCAATGACCGGCTTGATCAGGGAGTGAAGTCTGTGAAGTATGTGGACAACGATCCCGCTAAGGGTGCTTTGATCACACTGGAAAATCTGGACAAGATGGCGTTGCCTGCTATCGTGAAAGTAGTGGAAGATAATGGCCGGGACAGCACCTTTATACTTCCTGTTGAAATATGGCAGAGAGGCGGAACAAAAACCTTCCTATACCCCTCTACGGATTCTTTGCAATCCGTAACCCTTGATCCGGATAATCTGCTTCCTGATGTCAATGATGACAACAACAAGTGGGAGATGGTGAAGAAAAAACCTGTGCCCGCAGGCGTAACAGTACAGTCGGTACTTGATCATTACCTGACGGCAGTAGGGGGAAAGGATAAAATAAGCGGCCTTAAGGATTTAACGGTAATGGCTTCCGGCAGTATTCAGGGACAGGAAATTAAAGTTAAAAGGTCTTACCTGACCCCTGATAATTTCTTACTGGAAGTAACCATTCCTTCCATGAACAACCAGGTGGTTTCTAAAATATTGGTAAAAGGAGATTCTGTATCTATGCAACGGATGGGCCAGGATGTACCGGTACCCGATGAGGTAAAGAAATCTTTATTGGAAGAAACGCAGCCTTTCCCTGAAACAAGATATCTGACAGGCAATAAGAAACTCTCTCTGGAAGGAATTGTTCCTGTAGCGGGAAGCGATGCTTATGAAATTAAGATAACAGATGAACAGGGCAATGTAACTACCGCTTATTATGATGTGCAATCAGGCTTGAAAGTGAAGGAAGTGGCAGAGGAGAAAACAGCTATGGGCTCTTCAAAAGATGTTACTACATATAGTGATTATAAGGAGGTGAAGGGTATCAAGTTTCCTTTTACTTTAGGTTCAGACAGAGGAGGAATGGCTATGGATATGAAGGTAACAGACCTGAAGGTCAATTCAGGGCTTACTGAGGCTGACTTTAAATAACTTTTCCGGCCTCCGAAATTGAGATGCCTTTTCATGAAGTGGAGTTTTAACCTGTTGTTGTTTGTTTTCCTTTTTCCTCCTTTAGCCTGGGCACAAAATATCGGAAGCTTTCAAACAAATACCTTACTTATTGACATACACCGTCCTGCGGCGGCGGATTCTATTCAAATAGGTACTCTCCAGGACAGCATAACTGCGCTACAGAATTTGGGAGCCTTATACCGGAACAACTATGTTAAAGCCCTAAGTTATTATCAGCAGGCCTTAAAGATTGCTAAGCAAATAAAAAGGCCAGAAAAACAGGTCAAACTCTACCTTGAGATGGCCAAATTGTCCCAGGACTTTGCTAATTATCCTCAGGCCCTGGGAGAGCTTCATGAGGCTTTGGAGGTCAGTCAAAAATCAGGATATAGAGAAGGACAGGCAAGCAGCCTCTTTGAAATCGGATGGTTCTACAATAATATTGGGGATTCTGGCAAAGCCATTCGTTTTATTAAAGAGTCCTTATCTCTAAATCAGGAATTGGGAGATAGACGAGAGGCTGCAAAATCTCTTGGTATGTTGGGCAACATATATATGAATCAAGGGGAATATACAACCTCTTTAAAGTATTACAATTCCTGCATTAAAATTCTGAAAGAAATAAATGAAAAACTTGGCCTGGCTTCGGCTTATGCAAATATAGCCGTCCTTTATCAGCTTCAGTCTGATTATAGCATGGCGCTGAAGTATCATGATAAATCTTTTGCCATCTCCAGTAAACAGGGATTTAAAGGACCCATGTTATTGTATTATAAGGATATGGGACATTTTATACAGGTGGCACCGGACAGTCTCCTGTTTCGAATTGGCATAAAGCCTTCCCTGCGGTACCAAACTGCCATAAATTATGGTACCCGTGCGCTGGAAATGGCGAGGGAGGAAAATAATATTATCCAAAGGGCATATATATTGCAGTTTTTGATTTCTGCTTACGAGCAGTTAGGAGATTATAAGACTGCATATTTTAACCTTAAAACCCTTACAGCTATAAAGGACAGTATCTCAGGTGAGGAAAAGCAGAAAGAGGTAATACGGAAAGAGGTGGAATTTAATTTTAAACAGCGGGCTGCTGCAAACCAGGCCGTTCTTGAAAAAGAGGCTTTGAAGCAACGAATTATTCGTAGTTCATTAATTGCAGGGCTGATTCTTTTATTGGTTTTTTCTATTATCGTACTCAGACAAAGAAACAAGACCCGCAAAGCCCGTGAAACGGCCGAACAATCAGAAAGACAAAAGCAACGGTTTTTTACCAACATTTCTCATGAATTCAGAACTCCGCTTACCCTTCTTATTGGTCCGCTTGAAGACATGATGGCAGGAGGAGATGAAAGAGCTTTCAAAGCGATTATCCCTGAAATGTACCGCAATTCAAAACGACTGCTGCGGCTGATCAACCAGTTGCTGGACCTTTCAAGGCTGGATGCAGAAAGATTTAAAATAAATACCCAAAGAGAAGATATTATTCCTTTTACCAAACAGATTGTTCATGCTTTTTCTTCCCTGGCGGAAGCCGGAGAGATTGAGCTTGAAATGATAGTGGATCCAAAATTAAATAGCTCGCCGGCCAGGAGCAAATTAACCTTTTATTTTGATGAAGATATAGTCGAAAAGATCTTATCCAATCTGCTTTCGAATGCCTTTAAATACACCCCTAAAGGGGGCCATATAGCCGTTATGATAAGCCTGCCGGAGAGTAATCCTGGTTATTTATTACTAAAAGTAAAAGATAGTGGTACAGGCATACCTGAAGATGTGCTCCCTTATATATTTGGCCGTTTTTATCAGGTAGAAAATCAGAATACCCAGGAAATGGGAAGCGGAATTGGCCTTGCTCTGGTAAAAGAATTGGTGGAGTTACATGGAGGTAAAATATCCGTACAGAGCAAAGAGAAGGAGGGGACTACTTTCAACTGTTTTTTGCCGGTAAACAAAAAGATTTCTACTTTTTCTAAACCGCCTCTCATCAGAGAGAAGGAAAACTTTGTTCCGGTGTTGGAGGAGGATATGGAGCAGGGGAAGGAAGGGTTAACTATTAAAGAACCGGATGAGGAGGGGAAACCGGTTGTCTTAGTGGTGGAGGATCATCAGGATATCAGAAAATACATAGGTTCCAAATTAAAAGACCAATATGAATTACTGGAGGCGCAAAATGGAGAACAGGGATTGCAGATTGCCCGGGAACATATTCCCGGACTTGTGATTAGTGATGTAGTGATGCCTCTGATGGATGGAATTGCATTTTGCAGAACTTTAAAGACCGACAACAGAACCAGTCATATTCCGATTATCTTACTGACTGCCCGCGCTGAAGATAGCGATAAAATGACAGGGCTGGAAACCGGGGCAGATGCTTATCTTATCAAACCTTTCAACTCACGGGAATTGTTGATCAGGGTAAAGAACCTGATTGAATCAAGAAATAAAATGCGGGCCAAATTCAGTGAAAGGCTGGTTGTGAAACCTTCTGAAATTGCAGTTACCTCACACGATAGGGAGTTTATACAAAAACTGTTAAAAACGGTAGAGGCTCATATAGACGACCGGAAATTTTCAGTGGATACCCTGAGCAGGGCAGTAAATATGAGTACCTCTCAACTCAACCGGAAGCTGAATGCCATCATTAATCAGCCCGCCTCCAAATTTATTCGCTCTGTAAGATTGCAAAGGGCCATGGATCTGCTGAAAAATACTTCGGACAGCATATCGGAAGTTGCCTTCAAAACCGGTTTCGAAGACCCTTCCTACTTTAGCCGGGTCTTTAAAGCACGATTTGGATGTCTGCCATCAGAGCAGGACAAGTTTCCCGGGTAGCAAATTTCATCCGTTTTTTTTAACCTTTTCTCGTCTGGAATGTCCTCGTTTCTTTCGGTAAACATCTTGAATTTCACCTCTCTCCTCCCTCAAAAGGAGGAAAATGCGTGATTTTTACTATGGAATGCGTGATTTGTTCTACTCAAATTGTGTTCCTTATCAGACCTTTATAGCACGCTTTTAATTAATCCCTGTCCTCCCAAAATGCAGGAGAGACCGAAAAGGAGGAGTAGAAAAACGATACACATTTAAAACAGATATCATGTCAATTTACAAGAAACCAGGGAAACCTTTAACCGAACCAACCCGGCAGGACCTCATTTTTGAGATACAGACACTGGTGTTTATTCTATTGATGGTAAGCTGTGCAGGCGCTTTTGTATGGGCCCTAATTGAATTTTTACAAGGCTTTTTTAAAACAGTACAGATCAATATGGTTACTTAGCTCAGAAAAATAGAGCTATTTCATAGGATTCAGGTAAAAAAAGTACTAAGAACTATCAATCATGAAATATTTACTTCAAAAAAGAGTAGGTGTTCTGCTACTCCTACTCCCCCTCTTTATTTTTCTGAGTTTTTCCTGCAACAACAAAAAACAGGCATCCACTCATTTTCTCGACCTTTCTGCCCGGGATACCGCTGTTCGCCCACAAGACAATTTCTTTGAATATGCCAACGGCACCTGGCTGAAAAATACCAAGATTCCGGCAGACCATGTGGGGTGGGGTTCTTTTTCTTTAATAGAGAAAAAGCTAAATAGACAAATTAAAGGAATTTTAGATTCTTGTGCGGATCTTCAAGACCCTAAAGAAGGCAGTCCTGTGCAACAAATAGGTGCACTCTATACCTCGGCGATGGATAGCGGCGCTATAAACCAGAAAGAGCTGGCTCCTTTACAACAGACACTTTCCCGAATTCAAAACATCGGAAATAGCAACGAGATACTAAACGAAATGACAAGGGAATATAAAGAAGGACTTTGGAGTTGGAATTGGTATGGATTTTCTCAATCAGCTCCGGTCTTAAATGTTTTTGCTTTTGCCGATGAAAAAAACAGCAATGTAGCCAGAGTTCATTGTTATCAAGGCGGTTTGGGACTTCCAAACAAAAATTATTATTTCCCGACAGATTCTACAGGAAAGGCGCTTATCTCCGCTTATAAAAAATACATTTCCCGATTGTTATCTATGAATGATGATAAGAATAACGCCCGGGCAGATGCCGATTCAATTTACGGATTAGAAAAAAAACTCGCTCAGGCTTCTAAATCCCCGGTCGAGTTACAGGATAGGGAAGCCAATTATCATTTAATGACCATAATGGCGTTCAATCATTTAACGCCAAATATCAATTGGATAGCCCTTTTTAACCAAATGGGCATCCAGCCCGATTCGGTTATTGTGGGACAACCTGGTTTTTATAAAGCGCTTTCGGGTTTATTGAAAAGTGAGCCTCTTTCTCTTTGGAAAAAGTATTTTACTTTTCACCTCTTGAACCATTTCTCTGCCTGGTTGAGTAAGCCTTTTGAAAAAGCAGGGTTTGAATTTTCTCAACAACTTACCGGAGTACAAAAACAAAAGCCTCGTTGGGAGAGAGCAACTCAGCTTGTTAATAACACCCTTGGTGATGCGTTGGGTCAAATTTATGTGAAGGAATATTTTCCGCCTTCTTCTAAAAAATATATGAAAAATATGGTGGATCATATAGAACAAGCTTATCGGCAGCACATCAAAAAGCTTACCTGGATGAGTGATTCCACCAAAACAAAAGCCTTGGCCAAGTTAGGATCAGTTGTTAAAAAAATAGGATATCCGGATAAATGGAAAGATTATTCTTCTGTCACGGTCAAGGATAGAGGCTTGATTGAAAACTTAAAACGGATTGGACAATGGTATTATCACTATAATATGGCCAAACTGGATAAACCTGTTGATCGTTCAGAATGGTTTATGACGCCGACCACCGTAAATGCTTACTATAACGGACAGTCTAATGACATCAACTTTCCTGCCGGGATATTGCAACCGCCCTTTTATTTTAAAAATGGAGATGATGCCATTAATTATGGAGGAATTGGCATGGTGATCAGTCATGAAATTACCCATGGTTTTGATAACGAAGGCAGCAAATTTGATAAGGATGGGAACATGAAAAATTGGTGGACAAAGGAGGATCGGAAAAGATTCGAAAAACGAGCAGAAGGAATTGTTCATCAATACAGTCATTATTCGATATTGGATACCCTTCATCTCAACGGTAAACTCGGCGAAAGAGAGAATATAGCCGATGTCGGAGGGCTATCCATTGCTTATTCCGCCTTTAAACATACAAAAGAAGGCCAAAGCGATACCCTCATCAATGGCTTGCCCCCCGACAAACGTTTCTTTTTATCTTTTGCTCAAATATGGAGAGTGAAATTCAGGCCTAAAACCATAGCTCTGTATGTACATATAGATCCACATTCTCCTCCTATTTGGCGGGTAAACGGCCCATTATCGGATTTGGATGCTTTTTATAAAATCTATCATGTCAAACCAGGAGATAAGATGTACCGGCCGGATAGTTTGAGAGTGAGTTTGTGGTAGAAGATGTTTATGGGGCTGAAGCCCCGAAGATTTGGAAGGTTTGTACTACTGTTGACTAAAGTCAACGGAAATACATCGAGCGGGTAAAAAGCACGTATCTATTGCCGTTTGCTTTAGCTGACGATTAAAAAAGGAAAATAGAGTAGGGGGGCTTTGGCCTCATACCCTAAATAACTCAAAAACCTAAATATTATGAATCGTTTAATCATTCTTTTAATCGTAGTAATGTTCACTGGGACAGGGTTGTACAGTTGCCAGCCTGGCTCTCAAAACACAAAACTCAAATACCCGGTTACCAAAACGGTGGATTCTGTTGATGTATTTTTTGGAGATTCCATACCAGACCCTTACCGATGGCTGGAACAAAGTGATACCACAACTGCCGTCAAAAATTGGATAGCCGCAGAAAACAAAGTGACCAATGATTACTTCTCTAAGATTCCCTTTCGGGAGAAATTAAAAAAGGAGGTCACCCGATTTACGGATCATCCGATTATGACAGAACCGATAAGACATGGAGATTATTATTACTTCTTTAAAAATTCGGGCTTGCAAAACCAAAATGTATTGTATCGCTCGAAAAGCCCAAATGATACAGCTTCTGCTGAGGTGTTTTTAGACCCCAATTCTTTTTATGATAACGGGGCTTTCACTTTTCAGGATATTTTTTTTACAGAAGATGGTACCAAATGTGCCTATCTGCTGTCTCCCGGAGGTTCTGACTGGCGCGATATCTTGGTCAAAGACACTAAAACGGGAAAACTGATTGGCGATACAATAAAAAATGTCATGACTGGAGGTGTGTCGTGGAAAGAAGATGACGGCTTTTACTACAGTACCTTTGACATTCCCAAAGGTGCTAACCGGCTGACTTATAAACATAATCATCAGATACTATACTATCACAAAATGGGAATGCCCCAAAGGCAGGATAAATTTGTGTTTGGAGGAGAGAAAGAACCTCATCTTTATATTGAAGGATATACGACGGAAGATGGACACTATCTGGTAATTATGGGAGCAACCACCACCACTAATAATGACCTATACCTAAAAGACCTAACTAAACTGAACGCACCTATTGTTCCTGTCGTCAAGGATTTTAGAAGTGAGCAGTTTGTAGTGGATAATGATGGCAGTACCCTATTTATCATAACCAATCGCGATGCCCCCAATTATCGTCTGGTAAAAGTAGAGGCTTCTCATCCAACGCCCGGGCATTGGACAGATGTGATTCCCGAATCCAAATATGTTCTGAACGTCACAACCGGTGGTGGCTACTTTTTTGCAACCTATATTGAAGATGTCAAAGACAAGGTTTATCAATATGACCATGAAGGTCATCAGATTCGAGAAGTAAAATTGCCTACAGCCGGAACGATTTATGGATTGAATTCCGGTTTAAATGGATTAAGTGCATCTAAAAAAGATACAGATTTGTACTTTACTTTTACTTCTTTTACCTATCCGGCAGTTGTTTATCATTACAACATCAATACCGGAAAATCTTCTTTGTATTGGAAATCTAAAATGGATTTTAATCCGGATGATTTTGTGACCAGGCAGGTATTTTATGCCAGTAAAGATGGTACCAAAATACCCATGTACATCGTCTATAAAAAGGGGATAAAACTCGATGGGAAAAATCCACTTTGGCTCACAGGTTATGGTGGATTTGGAGTCAGTCTAATGCCTAATTTTATTGGTTCTTTGTCTGTCTGGTTAAATCACGGTGGTATTTTTGCGCAACCCAATTTACGGGGTGGTGGGGAATATGGTAAAAAATGGCACCTCGCCGGCGCACGTATGCATAAGCAAAATGTATTTGATGATTTTATTGCTGCTGCTGAATATATGATTAGAAATAAATATACGTCATCTGATTATCTGGCAGTTTACGGAGCATCAAATGGAGGATTGTTGATTGGCGCTACCATGACCCAACGCCCGGATCTAATGAAAGTAGCCTTGCCTACTGCCGGCGTGTTGGATATGCTGCGGTATAACAGGTTTACAGCCGGCGCCGGCTGGGCTTATGATTATGGTACGGCAGAAGAGTCAAAGAAAATGTTTGAATACCTGCTCAGTTATTCGCCCTTACAGAATGTAAAAAAGGGTGTGCATTATCCGGCCACATTGGTTTTTACCGCCGATCACGACGATCGCGTGGTACCGGCTCATTCCTTCAAGTTTGCAGCTACTTTACAAGCCGACAACGCAAGTAATAACCCGATTTTGTTGAAAGTAAAACATGATATAGGACACGGAACAGGACTGGTATTAACTCAGGGAATAGATTTTATCACCAATCAAATGGCTTTTGCCTGGTATAATATGGGAGTTGATCCATTTAAGCAATAAGATTATGGAGAGAAAAGTTTGGAATTGGTTGATGGGGCTGAAGCCCCGAAGATTTGGAAGGTTTGTATTAACGTTGACTTTAGACAACGAGAATACATCGAGTGGGTAAGCGGAAATAAAAAGCGCGTATCCATTGCCGTCAGCCTGCCTGTCGGCAAAGACAGGCTTTGGCTGACGGATTAAGAGAGAAATAAAAAAAAAGGGCTTTAGCCCCATATACAATAATATTTAAATTCTATAATTATGCTTAAAAGAGTATCCCTGGTTTGTATTTTATTCTTTGTGCTCCCTATCGCATTATTGGCACAGAGAAAAGAGATGATGGTTTCAGATATCTTTAGAGATAATACCTTTTTGAGTAAAGAGGTACCGGGATTCCATTTTATGAAAGATGGGAAATCCTACGCCAGGATAGATGAACATGGCAATCTAATAAAATGTGATATGAAAAGCGGGGGGACCAAAGATACCCTTCTGAAAAGTAAGGACTTAATAACTGCTTCCGGAGATACTATTCTATTAAATCTTTATAAACTGAGTAAGGATGAACGCAGGATATTGATATTTACTGATGTTCATCCTTATCACAGGACTTTTTTTAGCGCCATTCCTTATGTATATAATC
>CAYRBD010000021.1:31493-38828 GCA_964422465.1 uncultured Chitinophagaceae bacterium | reverse complement strand
CCGTCCTTTTTGCTTATGAATAAACAACTCCGCTCCATAAGTCTCCGCTTTCCCAAAGACAAAACTATTTTCGGGGTCTTCTAATGACGGCAAATATCCTGAGCCAAATTCAATCTGGTTTTTCATATCCTTATAATATACCGAAAGAGCAGTTTCATACATATTGTCATTGAAATTCTGATAATACCCTAAAGCATACTGCCAGGCTATCTCTGGTTTTACTACGGCAGTGCTGGGCACCCAAAGGTCAGTGGGCAGGGTGGTGGTATTGCTGGACACCAGGTGAATATATTGCATGTTCCGCGTAACAGAAGCTTTCAGAGAGTTGTGATGCTGCAAGTCGAACTGAAACAAAAGCCGAGGCGCCCAATTGGTATAAGTCTGTACGGGTTCTGCCTTTTTATACACAGTGCTGTCCAGGTGGTTTCCTTTTTCATCATTCTGATAACTGATATAGGGGCCTACCTGCTGAAAAAAACTAAATCGAACCCCCGCATTCACTTTCAAACGCCCGGATACCTGCCATTGATCAAGGGCATACAAAGCCGCCTCATGAGCCTGTTTTTCGAAAGGATTAGCGGCATCAAAAGAGGTTTCATCAGATTTCCCCGTAACTGTGGAAGGGATAAAGCGATGAATAATATAATTGCTGCCAAACCGGAGATGATGGCGGTTATTAAGATACCAGGAAAAATTTGTTTTGAAGTTCCAATCCTTAATTCCGGAATGCATCCCGATCAACAAGTCTTTTTGCTCTCCATTAAAAGAAAAATTGTAGGCATTATATATAAGTTCGGTATTGACAAACAGACGATTACTGAACAAATGGTTCCAACGAAGCGTTGCTGTTGCATTTCCCCAGGGAATGGTGGTTTTAAAATCCTGGTTATTGCTCACAAATTTAAACCGGTCTCTGCCAAAATAACCGCTCAAAAACAAACGATCTTTATCAGAAAAAGTATAGTTCATCTTGGCATTCAAATCATAAAAATAATAACCTGATCCATGAAAAGAACTGCTTTTAGGCACAAAAGGTTTAATCAATGCATCAATATAAGTGCGCCTGGCAGCGATCATAAAAGACCCTTTATTTTTAACAACAGGCCCCTCTAAAGAAAAACGGGAAGCAATTAATCCTACGCCCCCTTCTCCATGAAGCGCCTTGTTATTTCCTTCTTTCATTGAAATATCCACAACTGAAGACAAACGTCCGCCGTAATTCGCCGGCATGCCGCCTTTTATTAAGGTTACATCTTTGACTGCATCCCCATTAAAGACAGAAAAAAATCCAAATAAATGACCCGTGTTATAAACCGGTGCACCATCCAGAAGAACTAAATTTTGACCCGGCCCGCCACCGCGGATAAATAACCCTGAGGTACCTTCCCCTCCTGATTGCACCCCGGGCAACAATTGTAAAGCCTTCAACACATCTATTTCACCAAAAAGGGCAGGCAGTTTTTGTATGCTTTTCATGGAAAGATTAATCTTCCCCATTGCTGTGCCTGTCACATTTTCCTCTTCCTTTTTATCAGTTACGATCACCTCGCTCTGGTTAAAAGGAGCCGACTTAAGCGCGGTATTTAATCGAACAGAACCTGTTAGCTTTAATTCCAGTTTTTTAGTACGATACCCAAGGTAGGAAAACTGAATAGTATATGTTCCTGCAGACAAGCGAATAACATAGTAACCATAACTATTGGTAACAGCCCCTTCTGCGGTTCCATTTATCTGAACAGAGGCTCCTCCCAGCATTTCCCCGGTTGCAGAATCACTCACGTACCCACTAAGCGTAAATTGTTGTGCAAATAACCTGTCCTGTCCCAGAATAGCAATTAATGCCAGTTGAAGCAGGATAACAAGCGCACCTTTTTTTAATTTACCCATTCAACCGCAAGGTAAAGAATAGTTTCTTCTTTAAAACTCCAGCGTTTGTTTCACTTCTCCGCAATTGATCATTTTATGTCCGAAAAAAGGATTTCGAATGGCAGCAGAATTGCTTAACCAATAAGCTCCTTTGTCATCAAATGCCATCGGACAATATGTACGATAAACAGTTTTGTTTTTTAGCCCGATAGTCTTAATGAGCTGATACGTCATTCCTGAAATATCTTCAAATACGCCACGCATTCCTTCAATAGAGTCTTCACCGGCCAACCCCTCAATCTCATTCTTCAGGCTATCCAGCCTCTTCTGTGCGGCTTGCTGTTCTGCGGGATCATCAATCTTGTTCAGGGGCAAATTGCCGGCAACGGCAGACAACCGAGAAGCCGTTTGTATTGCAAGCGCGCTATCGGATTCCACAAATGCATCTTTCAGGGCATAATAGGCGCTGAGAAAAGAATCCATAGAATCAGCCATTTCCGGAGTGATCTTCACCTCCATTTTTACAACCGTGGTATCCTCCTCACTGCCACTTCCCCGGTTATTTTTTGATCCCGAACTGCATGCCGCCATTAAAAACAACACCCCCATACTTAAACTTAAAAAACCTAACCTTTTCATTTCCCAACTTTTATTTTTTCCAAAACCTGTTTTGTTACAAAGGTAAGGTATCCACCTCAGGAAATTGTACTTTTGCACTTTTTACATGCGAGCTATAAATACAGCAAGGCTCAAAGAAAAAGATTAACATGCTAATAGGAATTAACCACGTCACCTTTGAATTTGGCGCGCATACCATTCTGCGGGATGCTAACTGGCAGATCATGCCAAACGAACGAATCGGGCTGATTGGGGTAAATGGTGCAGGGAAGTCCACTCTATTGCGCATCCTCAACCGGGAGTATTCCGTTTCCGAAGGAAATGTAGAGCGGGCCGGAGAGGTATCTGTAGGGTTTTTCAACCAGGATTTGCTTAGTTTTCAGAGTGCAGATTCCATTTTACATGTAGCGATGACAGCGTTTGAAAGAGCGCTTTTTCTGGAAAAAGAATTGGAACGTCTGGCTTTAAAAATGGCAGAAGACCACAGCCAGGAGTTACTTCGACAATATAGCCAGGTGCAACAGGAATTTGAAGCGCTGGATGGATACAATTTGCAACATAAAACAGAGGCTATTCTGGAAGGATTGGGTTTTAAAACGGCTGACTTACTGCGCCCGTATAATGAATTTTCGGGAGGCTGGCGCATGCGGGTTTTGCTCGCCCGAATGATGCTGCAGCAACCGGAAGTACTTATGCTGGATGAACCAACCAACCACCTGGATCTGCCTTCCATTGAATGGCTGGAACGTTATCTCCAAAAATATCAGGGGTCCGTAATCATTACTTCGCACGACCGTTATTTTCTGGATCGCATGGTAACTAAAATAGTAGAACTTTATCAACAACAGCTGAATATTTATTCGGGGAATTACAGTTTTTATGAAAAAGAAAAAGCCCTGCGTACTGAACAGCAACAACGCGCCTATGAAAACCAACAGGAATACATCCGGCAACAGGAGCGTTTTATTGAACGCTTCCGCGCCAAGGCTACCAAAGCTGCACAGGCACAAAGCGCTATGAAAAGACTGGACCGGCTGGAGCGCATAGAAGAGGTGGGAGGAGGTCCGGATAAAATCAACATCCGTTTTAATATTGGTAATACCCCTGGTAAAATACTCTGTACGCTGAAAAACGCAACCAAGAAATTTGGGGAACATGTTATTCTCAAAGACACAGAAGCGCTTATTGAGCGTGGGGACCGTATCGCGCTAATTGGCGCCAACGGGATGGGGAAATCCACCCTACTGCGCATTATTGCCGGAACGGAGCCCTTTAATGGTGAACGAATTCCGGGACATAATGTAGTGACCAGTTTCTATGCCCAGCATCAACTGGAAGCCCTGAATCTGGATAATGACTTATTAGAAGAGTTGCAACAATGCGGAAGCGGCTATCTTGATCAGGAACTGCGCGGGCTGCTGGGCTGTTTTTTGTTTTCAGGGGATGATGTTTTCAAAAAAATAAAAGTTCTTTCCGGAGGCGAAAAGGCAAGAGTGGCGCTGGCCAAAACCATTATCAGTAAAGCCAACTTTTTATTACTGGATGAGCCAACCAACCACCTGGATATGCAGTCTGTAGATCGGCTGGTAGAAGCGCTGAATCAATACGAAGGCAGCTACGTTTTGGTCTCCCACGACCGTTATTTTGTGAACCGGACAGCCAATAAGATATGGGAAATCAAAGATCAGGAAATTAAAATATTTGACGGGACTTATAACGAATGGGAAATCTGGAAAAAAGAGCAGGAAGAAAAACAACAAACCAAAACGGTTGCCCTTCCGCAAAAACCCGTTAAAGAAAAATCAAACGCGAATAACCCTTCTCCCGGTAAAGGCGCCATAGATAAGGAAGTAAAAAAAGAATGGCAAAAACAAAAGAGCCGCTTTGAGAAACTGGAAAAGCAAGTGAACGCCCTCCGGAGCAAGGCCCATACTTTGGAGGAGGAACTTGCCCTGCCGGATACTTATTCCAATAAAGATAGATTCCAGGAAACCGAAAAAGCCTATGCAGAAGTTATCGGGAAATTAAAAAAGACAGAAACCGAATACGAACAAATATTCGAAAAAATGATGGAACTGGAAGCAGAATTGGCTTTGTAAATACGATTACTCTACAGAAATTACTTGATAAACAAAGACCCACTAATTTATTCCTTGTGGAGTATAACAAAACTTCACTCACTCTCAAGTCTTTTCACCAACTCCTCTCTCCACTCCTGGTACAGTCCCTCATAAATAGTAGTCTCCCCGGGGGCAATACGTTCCAGAGGTTTCCTATTATGGGAAGCCTCTTCCACACTCTTAAATATCTCGGAGCCCATACCTGCGCCGATGGCAGCACCATAACTGCCATCCCCCTCATAAAACTCCACCTCAACCCCATTCACATCCGCAAAAGCTTGTACAAAAACCTCACTCTGAAAAAGATTGGCTTTGCTTACCCTGATAACAGAAGGATCTATTCCATTTTCCCGCATAATATCTAATCCGTATCGGAAAGAAAAAGCAATGCCTTCCTGGGCCGCTCTTAATAAATGTGCCCGGGAATGGATATTAAAATCCAGATTTAAAAAATGAGCGCCTGCTATTTTATTGTTCAGCATACGTTCAGCGCCGTTTCCAAACGGAAGAGCCATTAGCCCCTTTGCGCCAGCCTCTACCGAAGAAGTTAGTTCATTCATCTCTTTATAAGAAAGAGTTGAACCCAGAAGGACCCGCATCCACCGGTAAAAAATCGCCGTTCCATTGATGCATAACAGGACCCCAATCCGTGTATTTTCTTCAGAATAATTTACATGGGCAAAGCTATTTATACGAGACTGTTTATCATACTTCAACCGGTCATTAATTCCATAAATCACCCCGGAAGTGCCGGCCGTAGCCGCTACTTCTCCCGGATTCATTACATTTAAAGCCAATGCATTGTTCGGCTGGTCTCCGGCTTTATAAGATACAGGGATACCGGGTTTTAAAGACAATTTTGATGCGACGGATTTAGTCAGTTTTCCATGTACAGAAAACAAGGGAAGCACGGTAGGAATGACTTTTTCATCAAAGCCAAAATAATCCATGATATCCTTCGACAGTTCATTTTGTTGAAAATCCCAAAAAACACCTTCCGATAAAGCGGATATGCTGGTCGTTATATCTCCTGTTAATTTCATGGCGATATAATCTCCCGGCAACATGATCTTATCTATCTTCTTATATATATCCGGTTCATTGGCTTTGACCCAGGCCAGCTTGCTTGCCGTAAAGTTCCCGGGGGAATTTAAAAGATGAGACAAACATTTTTCTGTTCCTATTTCTTTAAATGCTTTCTCCCCTATTTCTACCGCACGGCCATCGCACCAGATGATCGCATTGCGCAAGACTTTCCGCTCTTTATCTACCAATACCAACCCATGCATCTGATAAGCAATGCCAATAGCCGCAATCTCATTGGGATCATATTTTTTTTGTGCATGGCACTTTAACACTGCCTGCCGTACATTTTCCCACCAGCTTTCCGGATTCTGTTCTGCCCATCCGGGCCGGGGAACCATTATTTCTGCTTCTACTTCAGGATAAGAAGCGGAAGCCAGCACCTTTCCACTCTGTGCCTCTACGACAGAGGCTTTTATAGATGAAGTGCCAATATCCAGTCCTAATAATAACATATCAATATTTTAATCAAAACCCCAGGCCTTTTTCATGCAATCAGGGATATTTTTTAACGCCGGTTTTCCATCAAAAAAACTAAAACTCTGGTTCCATTCCCAATAAGCATAAGGAATATGAAAGGCATCCAGCAATTCTTTTATCGTTGCCGTATAACGACAGCGACTTTGGGGGGCCGCATATTTTTTATAACTTCCCCATTCGCCGCAAAATACGGGAATATTATATTTTTCGGAAAAATCTTTTGCTTGCTCCAGTTTCATAGCCAGGGCTGCACGTGTACCCTCCTCGCTATACTTTTTGTAATTATTTGCACCATACGTCCCTTTTGCTTCAGGGTTCAAGGGTGGCATTTTAGCAGCGTTATAAGGAAAAGGAATGTGAATATTGGAAGTAGCTTTTGCTCCTGCCCACTCAGCACCCTGGTGCGTAAAAAGAAAAGGATCATAAAAGTGAAAAGTGTAAATAATGTTATCATCCGACAGTTTTCCTAATTTTTGAAGCCCTGAAATGCTGTTCCAGTCAGCCCCGCCGACAATAAGCGTGTGCCCGGGAACAATTTGTCGGATGGTTTTTACTAATTGCAGAGCACATTGTTTCCATTGGGCATTGCTCATGTTATGCGGTTCATTATAAATTTCAAAAAATACACTATTAGGATCTGTGTTTTTATAACGTCTGGCAACTTGTTTCCATATAGCTATTGTTCGTGGCAATTCCTGCATTACCTTATCCGAATCATCCAGCGCACCGTGATGGTCGTCAATAATAACATTTAAATCATACAATTTTGCCCATCGGAGA
Source organism: uncultured Chitinophagaceae bacterium (assembly GCA_964422465.1). Taxonomy (GTDB): domain Bacteria; phylum Bacteroidota; class Bacteroidia; order Chitinophagales; family Chitinophagaceae; genus FW021-bin31. The sequence continues at coordinate 31,881 of CAYRBD010000021.1, read as the reverse complement.
ATAGAATCAATAGCAGCAAAATAATTAGTTTTAACAATGCGATAAGGTGCATTCCTGCTGGTCCAGTGATCGAAAGAAACCGGCAAACGGACTGTTTTAAATCCCAATTGATGCATGAGAGCCAAATCCTGCTTCTTCTTTGTGATACTGTGTATGTCTAAATAATCTTTATAGCCTTTTTCTTTTGTGCCGTTCCAATAATTTTCTAACCAGGAAAGATTGATCCCCATACCCAATTTGTTTACTCTTTGCCAGGCCAGGGACTGAGCATTAGAATAAGAACAAATAAATAGCATAATTATGATCCTCAATGAAGACGAACAAATAAGCTTATATATATAATACATAAATTGATATACAGTTTTTTTGCTTTTTCTTTTATTTTTGC